>NZ_JAKRNN010000037.1:0-17213 GCF_022346785.1 Pantoea sp. ACRSC | reverse complement strand
GCAGCACCTGGCACGGCTGGGACGGAAGTCGCTGTCGTTCTCAAAATCGGTGGAGCTGCATGACAAAGTCATCGGGCATTATCTGAACATAAAACACTATCAATAAGTTGGAGTCATTACCAAAAACGGCATATGGGCGCTGTCGCGCCTGTTTGCGGTCGGACTCTTTTTTATTTCCGGCCTGGATAAAATAATTCATTATGATGAGAATATAATTCTTATACGTGAACATCACGTATCCGGCTATTTCCCCCCCTGGGTTATTTTACTGGCGGTGGCGGGAAGCACGGCGATAACATTTGGATTTCTGACGCGTTTTACCTGTGTTTTCATGGTGGCACTTTCGCTGTCGTCAGGCTTTCTGTTTTATCCCGGCTATTCGCATGTGCATCTTATGGTCTGGTTGAAAAACATCTCCTACTGTGCGGGATTTTTACTTTTATTTATTCATGGCGCAGGAAAATGGAGTCTGGATAACTGGCTAAAAATATATTTCAAAAATAATAAGCGCATCTCAATTTAAAAAAAATGTTATTTCCTTTTCCTTACCCGTACCCGGAGTAAAAATGAACAGGCGTCACTTTCTGCGTCTGATGCTCGCATCAGGCATCATCATTAGCGTGCCCATTACTGGCTCGCTGGCCACCGCCGCCGAACCAGAGAACCGCTTTCACCGTGTCAGCCAGGCGCTAACCGGACGCCAGCAGCTGGATCCGACCATCAGTCAGCGTTTGTACGCGCTGTTAACGCGCCAGAACCCGCTGTTTCCCCAGCGTCTGGCGCAGCTGGCCGAACACCTTAGCCGCAGCGAGGCTCGCGCACCTGAGGCGCTGCTGGCGTCGCTGTCCGAAGAGGAGGTCAACACCGCGCTGGCCATCATTACCCCCTGGTACCTTGGCTATACCGGCAATCCCGCCACCACGCGCGCTACTGACGACGCGCCCTTTGTCAGTTTTCTCTCCGCCCTGATGTACGAGCCCACCGCCGACCTTACGCCGCGCCCCTCCTACTCGCAGCGCGGCAGCGACTACTGGCAGGCGGTACCGGATGGCGTCAGCGCGCCACAGATGCCGGCAACGATTCACGCCTGGGGAAAGGCGTCGCCGCGCGCGGCATCTGGCATCGCGCAGCCGCAACCGGCCTGGCTGGCAATGGTGGAAGGACGCGCCAGAACCTATGCGGAGGCCTTGCGCCTCACCGACGGCACTGGAGATGGCTCATGACGCACTATGACGCCGACGTAGTGATTATCGGATCGGGCGCCCTGGGAGCAAATGCGGCATATCAGCTGGCGAAAGCGGGCAAGTCGGTCATCATGCTGGAGGCCGGACCCTATATTCCGCGCTGGAAAGTGGTCGACAACTATCGCAACAGTCCCAGTAAACGCAACTGGTGCGCACCCTATCCTAATTTGCCCTGGGCGCCGAACAGCTACAGCGACGGCTATATTGAGACGCAGGGCGATGACGATTTCCACTATGTCACCAGCTTTCTCAAGGTGGCTGGCGGCAGCACGCGTCACTGGGCGTCCGCCTGCTGGCGGCTGCTGCCCAACGACTTCAAACTGAAAAGCGTTTACGGCGTCGGGCGTGACTGGCCGATTGCCTATGACGATCTGGAACCCTGGTATCTGCGCGCGGAGCGCGAGGTGGGCGTGGTCGGCACCGCAGAGGAAGATCAGAGCGGTCAGGGACGCGACGCCTGGCCGCCGTGCTCCGCGCCCTATCCCTTGCCGCCGGAGGCGAAGCCCTACATGGTGCAGCGCATGCAGGCGAAGCTCGGACCGTTAGGCTACCAGGTGATCCATGAGCCGCACGCGCGCGTTTCTCGCCCTTATGACGGCCGTCCCGCCTGCGCCGGCAACAATAACTGTGAACCTGTTTGCCCTATCGGGCCGATGTACTCAGGGGATATGCACGTTGATAAAGCGGTGGCGCTGGGGGTCGATCTGCGCACCGAGTCGGTCGCCTGGAAGCTGGAGAAGGGGCCGAAAAACCACATCGTCGCGGTGCACTATCGCAAACCTGACGGCCGCGACGTGCGCCTGAGCGCAAAGGCGTTCGTGGTGGCGGCGCATGGGCTGGAATCTCCGAAGCTGCTGCTGATGTCTGATGTGGCAAACAGTTCCGATCAGGTCGGACGCAACCTGATGGATCACACCGGACTGAGCATGACTTTTCTTGCCGACGAACCGCTCTGGACTGGACGCGGCTCGGTGCAGCACGGCAGCATCGCCACCCGACGTGATGAACCCACCCGCGCGCAACACTCCGCTATCCGCTACGCGCTGCGCAATCTGGTGCCGAATAGGCGATGTGACACCCGCGCTGCTCAGGCAGGGGCTGGTGGGACGCGAGCTGGACGCGGCGATACGCGACCGCGCCTCGCGCATTATGAATATCAGCACCATGAGCGAAACCCTGCCCAGCCCCACGAACCGGGTCACTCCTCACCCAACGCGGCGCGACGGGGCTGGCCTGCCGACCCTGCAGGTTAACTATCAGCTGGACAGCTATGTCCGCGGCATGCGACCGCAGGCCTACCGCGACTTCGCTAATTTCCTGATGGCGTTTAATGGCGAGATGGTGGAGGCGCCCACCGGCTGGCGCAATCAGTATCACATCATGGGCACCACGATAATGGGCGACGATTCGCGCGACTCGGTGGTCGATGCGCACTGCCGCAGCTGGGATCACGCCAACCTGTTTATCGCCTCTACCGGCGTGATGCCCACCTCCGCCACCGTAAATCCCACCCTGACGGGCATCGCGCTGGCGCTCCGTCTGGCCGATACGCTGATTCGGGAGCTGTGAACATGCGAACGGCAACCTTTCTCCTGCTGTTTTTACCCGCGCTGGCGCTAGCGCAGCCCGATAGCGCCACTCTGAAGCGCGGCGAATATCTGGCTATCGCAGGCGACTGTTCCGCCTGCCATCGCAACCCGGATAACGGTCATCCCTTTTCCGGCGGCTATCGCATCTCCTCGCCGCTGGGAGACATTATCGCCACCAATATCACACCATCGCGCGTTAACGGCATCGGAAACTACTCTCTGGCGGATTTTCGCCGCGTCATGCGCGAGGGCCGGCGGCGGGATGGTAGCTATCTCTATCCCGCGATGCCCTATACCGCGTTTGCCTCGCTGACCGATGAGGATATCGCGGCGCTGTACGCCTGGTTTATGACGGGCGTGCCCGCCGAAGATCATCAGGTGCCCGCGACGCAGCTCCCTTTCCCTTTCTCCTGGCGCGCGATGATGGCGCTCTGGAACGGCCTGTTCCTGTCACCCCAGCCACTCGCCAGCGGCAGCGCTGAAGCGATCGGCGACGCGCGCGGCGAGTATCTGGTGAAAACGCTGGGACATTGCGGCAGCTGTCACACGCCGCGCAACGTGCTGATGGCGGAGAAAAGCGCGAGCTTCCTGCGCGGCGGAGCCGTCGGCAGCTGGCAGGCACCCGATCTGACTCAGGCGCGCCTTTACGCCTGGTCCGAAACGGAACTGGCGACCTACCTTAAAACCGGCTCGCTGCCGGGCAAAGCCATCGCGGCGGGCGAAATGGCGACCGTAGTGGAAAACTCTTTTTCCCGCCTGACCGACAGCGATCGACGCTCTGTCGCCCGCTATCTGTTGACGCTGGGTCACGCGCCGGCCAGTACGCATGCTGCGCCGACGCCACCTCCGCGCGCTATTGCAGCGTTCGAGACCGGACCGTCCGCGACGCTGCGCGGCGCCATCGGCGGCGAGCAGATGAGCGGCGCGCAGCTTTATAACGCCGCCTGCGCAAGCTGCCACGGCGCGCAGGGCGAAGGCAGCCGTGACGCGCCGCAAACCTTTCCCCGGCTAACCGGCACCTCGGCGGTGCTCAACGCTAATCCCGCCAATCTGATTATGACCGTCGCAGAGGGGGTAGACCGCACCACCGCGTCAGGCCACGCCTTTATGCCGGCATTCTCCAGCCAGATGAGCAGCGCCGAGCTGGCGCGTCTGCTGGACTATGTCTCAACACAGTTCGGCGCGGCCGGACAGCACATTACCGAAGAGCAGGTTAATCACACCCTGCGCCATCCCAGGCATTCGCTCTGGTTGCAGCGCGCGCCGTGGGCAGGAGCAGGCCTGCTGGCACTGCTGATCTGTCTGGGAGTATGGCGATATCGATCTCATAAAAGGAGACTCCATGAAAGCACCTCTCTGTAGCGCACTCTGCGCCCTTGCCGCGTTGTGGACCGCCACAGTCAGCGCCACGCAGACCCAAACTATCTTGAGCGCCGATGATGCACAGCGCATTATTGCGCGTGCGGAGACGCAGGCGCAGTCGCTGAAAGCGCAGGTTTGCATTGCCGTGCTCGATCGAGCCGGACAGCTGCTGGCCTTCAAACGCATGGATAACGCGCCGCCGGGCTGTATTGACTCTTCGATGCAAAAAGGACGCGCGGCGGCGCTGTATCGCACCTCGACCGACAAATATATGGCGCGAGCCAATGGCACAGAGCCAGCGATAGCCACGCTGCCCAATATGGTGCCGCTTGGCGGCGGCGCGACAGTGACAGTTAACGACGAGGTGACGGGCGCGATTGGCGTGAGCGGAACGGCAAATCCGGCAGAAATCGCCATTGCCGACGCGGGCAGCAAAACCCTTCATCAGCCTTAATAACACGCGCGTCAGGCGCTTGAGGCAACAGAAATGACGCGAGGCTGCGAATCTGCTCGCCTTGCGTCAGAATAAGAATGAGAATCCACTTCGAGAAATTAATCTTTTAAAACAGATATTTATTTTGCTGCATGAAAATCAAAAGGCAAAATGTTATAAACTTGATAAGCTAATCAGGCGCAAAGCAATTTTCTCTGCAACCGTGGCGTTGCGCAGGGCGCAACGTCTGCCCGAGACGCAACCGTTCAGGGTAGCGTTTTCGCCTGCGTCCAGATCAAACTAAATAATATGATGGCAATATGAGCAAAAATGACGATGAAAAGCTGGTAGATATTTTGACAGGCGAAGCCGTGATGGCGCTACTGGCGCAGGATTCGCCCGTTTTTGCCGAGCACGTCGTGGCGCAACTTCAGACGATGGCAGCGTCTGAGCGCAATCCCATCCGGCAGCGAGCCTTTCAGCGCGCGATTGCCGAGTTGATCAGCGCAGCAGGCCAGTCGGACCAGAACAGCGCCTTCTTTGGCAACGACGACTGGCCGGAGAGCGAGCCCACTCTTCACTGACAGCTGCCGTTATGACCCGATTTTTTCAGCGACAAAGCGTGCCGCATCACGATAATTTTTTTGCAGCGACGCATCCGCCGTCTGTTCAGCTTGTTGTGTGAGCATCGTGCTCAGCCCCGCCAGCTCAAGCGGCTTTCCCGCTTTCAACAGCAGCGACGCTATCTCTCCGATCGCCGCATGAATTTCGTCTGGATCTTCTGCTTTTTCAGTGCTCACAAGGCCTTTGTCCATGCTGGTCATTATCGTTTTAATCCCTGACAGCTGCGCCTGGGAAATGTCTACATCCGGACGATCAGGGAATCGCCTTTATCAGTTTCTGCCGCAGAGCGGCGACCCGGCTGGTCAGATCGGATAGCTCCTCAAGCGGCGTATCCATAACTGAGATCATATCCGCCGGCACGCCAGCGGCCTCAGATTTCAGCGCGGTTCCCGCTGGCGTCAGCGTAATCAGCACGCGACGCTCGTCATGTCCTACGTCGCGCCGTCTACTGATCAGGCCCGCCTGCTCCAGCCTTTTGAGCAGCTGGCTCAGCGTGCCCGAATCAAGATGGACGCGCGTCCCCAGCTCAGAGACGGTGACATTGTCGGTTTCCCACAGCGCCAGCAGAACCAGATATTGCGGATAGGTCAGCCCTAGCGGCTTCAGACGCGACTGATAGAGCTTGGTCATCGCCAGCGACGCGGAGTAGAGCGCAAAGCAGAGAAACTGATCGACGGTAACAGGCGCGCTGCCTTGCGAAGCGCCGCCGCAGGTTTCTGGTAATTCTACATTCATGGTGTTGCTGCTTATTATCTGATCGAAAGAGAGCGGCACAGCGTCATCCTGTGAGGTCGTGATAATATTGAATCAAATTAAATTGATGTCAACCTACTGGCCGGAGAGAAATCTCTGATTAATCGAAATTCCCTTTTTACGCGGCCAGCGTGAGCTGTTGCAGAGCCTCGCAGGTCCTGCAACAAAGCGAATTAGTTATAGTCGACCCGAACCACCGCCTTCGACTTTTGCGGGTCAAGGTAAGTCAGGCTGACATGGTCCACGCCAGGCAAAACCACATCGCCCTGCGCCACCTGCTGAAGGCCGATTTGCTGCGTATGAACGCCGTTGTTGTCCTGGCAGGCGAAGGTGATGCGGCTGGCGCCTGGGGTTAACTGGCAGGGATCCTGGGCGATCGCGCCGCTAAACGTCAGAGAACCGCCTGACGTCAGGGGCGCGGCGAAAGCGGAATTAAACAGCATAAGAAACGCCAGACCAAGACCAGCACTGACTTTTGCAGCGGACGATGTCATCAACAGGCTCCTCAGAAAAGTTCGTCCGTGAAAGAGATCATGCGATCCGTTATGGCATTGAGTGGCAGAGAGTGACTCTTGTTATCACTGGCACTGTGAGTAACAGTATATTCACGAAGATGAAAAACTGCCGGTGATTTAAGAATGAAGGGATCTGTCGTAAAAGAGACGGCGATGCCTGTCCGGCATCGCCGCCGCGCTTTAGTCGATCAGTTTATCCAGAGAGAGCGGCAGATCGCGAATGCGCTTGCCGGTCGCGTGATAGACGGCGTTGCTGATGGCCGCCGCCATGCCCACAATGCCTAACTCGCCGACCGCTTTGCCGCCCATCAGGGTGGCGTGATGATCCGGCTCGCCGACGTCGATGGTGACGATCTCCGGCACGTCAGCATTCACGGCGATCAGGTAGTCCGCCAGGTTGTTATTGATGACGCGGGCGTTGCGCGGATCGATAACGCCGCCTTCCAGCAGCGCCTGGCCCAGCCCCATCACCATGCCGCCAATCCACTGGCTGCGCGCCAGCTGAGGGTTATAAAGCCGTCCGCTGTCGAAAGCGGAAACCAGCCGTTTAACCCGCACGGTGCCGAAATCCTCGTCGACGCGCACCTCAACGAACTGCGCGCCCCAGCTGTGCGCCGAAAAGGCTTCAGGACGCGTCATCTTCGACATCGAGTGCACCGCCCGATCGCGATCCTCTTCGCTCTCCTCTTCAGAGAAAGTGCCGGAGACCACGGAAAGCGTCAGCGAGTCGTTCAGCTCTACCAGTTTGTCGTAGCGAATGGCGCGATCGGGCTGGTTTTTCACGCATACTGCGCCGTCACGCAGCACCAGCTGCTCGCGATCCGCCTGAAACAGCGGCGAGCCAGGCGATTCGGTCGCCAGGGTAAAGAGTTTCTCGCGCATCGCTTCCGCCGTCTTGTGCACCGCCGCGGTAAGATTGCCCGCCAGCTGCGAGCCGCCTGCTACGCCGGCGCGCGGCAAATCAGTATCGCCCAGCTCGACGCGAATCTGACGCGAAGGAATGTGCAGCACCTCGGCGGCGGTCTGCGCCAGAATGGTATAGGTGCCGGTGCCGATATCCGCCCCGGCGCTCTGCACCACCAGGCTGCCGTCGCTGTGGAAAATCAGCTTCGCTTCGGCGGGCGAGCGGCTGACCGGATAGGTGGCGGTCGCCATGCCCCAGCCAATCAGCTCGCGCCCTTCGCGCATCGAGCGCGGCGCCATGCTGCGCTGGTCCCAGCCAAAGGCTTCAGCGGCGGCGGCGTAGGCCTCTTTCAACCGGCGCGTGCTCCAGGGCGCATTCAGCTGATAGTCATGATCGGCCCAGTTGCGCAGGCGAAATTCCAGCGGATCGATTCCCAGCGCATAGGCCATCTCGTCCATCGCCACTTCCAGTCCGAAGGCGCTCGGGTTCTCGCCCGGCGCGCGCATCCAGCCTGGCGTGACGGTGTTGATCGCCGCCACGTAGTGACGCGAATAGACGTTCGGCACGGCGTAGAGACGGCCTGTCACTTTATTGGTGCCCTCGGCGAAGGTGTCGATCAGCGAGGTGTCGCTCAGGCCGTCATGGATAATCGCCAGAATTTTGCCGTCGCGCGAGGCGCCCATCTCAAGGTTCTGGATCGTCGCCGGACGACCGCCGAGCCCGGTAAAGGTTTGCGGCCGGGTTAAAGAGACTTTAACCGGCCGTCCCAGCGCGCGCGAAGCGACGCAGGCAAGCGCCACATGAGTATAGGGCACCGGCTTAGAGCCGAAACCGCCGCCTACGTAGGGGGAGATGATGCGCACCTGGTCAACCTCAAGGCCCAGCCATTCGGCGATTTCGGTCTGCGCGCCCATCACCCACTGACTCGGTTCCCAGACCGTCATACGCTCATTCTGCCAGGAGGCGACGCAGGCGTGCGGCTCCATCGGCATGTTGTATTCGCGCGGCGTCGCGTAACGCCCTTTGATTTTTACTTCCGCCTGCGCCATCGCCTGATGGGCATCGCCGAGATCGATGTTGGTGCCGCTGCTCTCTTTACGCGCGGCGCGCGGATCGTCCGGGTAAACCAGCGCCGGCTCCGTCTCATACTCCACTTCCACCAGAGTGGCTGCCCAGGTGGCCTGCTCGAAGGTCTCCGCCACCACCAGGCCGATATTCTGGCCGTTATGGATAATCTTATTGTTCTGAATCGGCGTATAGGTGGACTGCGCCGCGCCGCCGTCGGCGATGGCGGTCGGCTTATTGATTTTCAGGCTGTTGAGGTGGGTGTAAACCGCCAGCACGCCCGGCGCCTGACGCGCCTTTTCGGTATCCATGCGGGTAATGCGTCCGCTGGCAACGGTGGACTGGATCACCACGCCGTACGCCGCGTTTTCCGGCTGATGCTCAACCGCATAGCGCGCTTCGCCAGTCACCTTAACGACGCCGTCGCCGCGCTCGCGCTTTTCACCCAGCGCCTGATAACTCTTTTCTGCCGTATCCATTGTTAATCCTCTCTGTTCGGCCTGTTAAGCCATGCCGCCCGCTTTCATCAACGCGCGTGCGATGGCGCGCGGCGCCAGCAGTTTCTTGTGCTGGTTTTGCGGCAGCAGCTCGGCGTCCTGCACGACCAGCTCGGCGGCGCGGCGCAGGGTTTGCTCGTTGAACGGCTGACCGCGCAGCGCCCCTTCGACGTGCCGCGCGCGCCAGGGTTTCGTCGCCACGCCGCCGACGGCAATGCGCAGATCGCGGATGCGGTCGCCATCAAGCTCGATGCCGACCGCCGCGCTGGCGGCGGCGAACTCATAGGAGCTGCGATCGCGCACTTTCAGATAGTGGGACTGGCGCAGCGCCGGCGTTAACGGCAGTTCCACCGCTACGATCATCTCGTCCGGCCCCAGATCGTGCTCCAGATGCGGCGTATCGCCCGGCAGCAGGTAGAATTCATCGATGGGAATGCGGCGTTCGCGCTGGGCGGCGTTGCGTACGATGACGACCGCCTCGAAGGCGGTCAGCGCCACCGCCAGGTCGCCGGGATAAACCGCGATGCAGCTTTCGCTGGTGCCCAGAATGGCGTGGTTGCCGTTGACGCCGCCGCGCGCGGCGCAGCCGGATCCCGGCTGGCGTTTATTGCAGGCTGAAAAGGTATGGGGATCGCGGAAATAGACGCAGCGGGTGCGCTGCAGCAGATTGCCGCCTATCGACGCCATGTTGCGCAGCTGCGGCGACGCCGCCTGCCACAGGCTGTCATAAATCGCGGGCGCGTTCTGCTGGCATTCAGGATGATTCTCAACCTCGCTCATACGCGCCAGCGCGCCGATGCGCAGCGTATCCGCCGTAAAGGCAATTTCGCGCATCTCCGCAAGCTGGTTGATGTCAATGAGCGCGGCGGGCTGTTCGACGTCGCATTTCATCAGATCGATCTGGGTGGTGCCGCCTGCCAGAAAGCGGCTGTCCGCGCGCTGCTTCTGCCGCAGCGCGTCATCGGCATCGCTGACGCCGACGTAGTCGAATGGGTTCATGTCGCCTCCTTGCTAAGGTCGGCGGCCGCCTGCTGGATCGCCTCGACGATATTGGGATAGGCGCCGCAGCGGCAAAGATTGCCGCTCATATATTCACGGATTTCGTCCGCCGAGCCGGCATGCCCCTCGTCGATACAGGCCACGGCCGACATAATCTGCCCTGGGGTGCAGTAGCCGCACTGAAAGGCGTCGTGTTCCAGAAAGCGCGCCTGCACCGGATGCAGGGTGCCGTCGGCCTGCGCCAGGCCTTCGATGGTGGTGACCGACTGGCCGTTAGCCTGGGCCGCCAGCGTCAGGCAGCTCAGCACGCGTTTTCCATTGATGAGCACCGTACAAGCGCCGCACTGTCCCTGATCGCATCCTTTTTTGGTACCGGTAAGCGTCAGGTGCTCGCGCAGCGCGTCAAGCAGGGTGACGCGGGGATCCACCCGCATCGTATGCGGTTGCCCGTTGATCGCCAGCTGCAGTTGTAGATTTTCAGACATAGCTCGTTTCCAGTATTTAACGGGGTTTAAAATGGCGTGTTATGCACGTTATGAGGAAGTCTATTGTGGTGTGCAATCCGTTAAGTCTAGACGGCTAAGCGAAAGCGGGGTTGCCTGTTTCTGGAAATCTGTTGCCTGATTGTCCAGATAGCGATTCAAGGGGATTAAGGCTGGTCATAAAAAAGGAACCGGCCGCGGCGGCGGGTTCCCTGCTGGCGGTACGTTCCGAGACGTCAGGCGATCTCCACGATGGCGTACTCACGGGCAATCGCCACAGTTTCCCGCCCCCACGCCGAGGCTTGGGTTCTGGCCTGATGCATATCGAAGGTTTGCTGGCTGGTGAACCGCTCTTCTACCGACCAGATAAGCGGATCCGCTGTCTCCTTCACTTCGAAGCTAAGGCATCCTGATTCTTCTTTTGTCAGCCGGATGTGCTCGGGAAGATAACGGCGCACCAGCGCCGTCTCTTCCGTGTTTTTACAAATCAATCGGCCGGTAAGCTTAATCATCGTGTTCCCTTCAGTTGCGTCACGTTGCGACTTTTTTACTACGAAAACGTGACGCTGCGCCATCCCGGCGCTCTGTTCAGGGGGCGAATACCGCGCGCACGCAGCCATCTTCTTTATGCTTGAACATCTCATAGCCGCGCGGCGCCTCTTCCAGCGAGAAGCGATGCGTCGCCATAAAGGCGGGATTAAGCTCGTTCTTCGCCACGTGATCCAGCAGCCGATGCATATAGCGCTGGCCGTGCTGCTGCGCGGTGCGGATCGTCAGGCTTTTGTTGATCATCAGCCCCAGCGGGAATTTGTCCATCACGCCGTATACCCCCAGAATCGCGATATTGCCGCCTTTGCGGCAAGCGTAAAGCGCCTGACGCAGCGCGGCGCCGACGTCGGTTTCCAGATGCAGCAGCTGTTTGGTTTTATCATAAACCTGGCTGAGCCCTTCGCCGCGCGCCTCCATGCCGACAGCGTCGATACAGCTGTCCGGGCCGCGACCGCCGGTCAGCTCCAGCAGCGCCTCGTTGATATCGACCTGGGTATAATCGAGCGCTATGCTGCCGGCATAGTCACGCGCCATCGCCAGCCGCTCCGGGTAGCGGTCGATGCCGATAACCTGATGCGCGCCCATTAGCCACGCGCTTTGCTGCGCCATCAGGCCTACGCCGCCGCAGCCCCACACCACAACGGTGTCGCCGGGATGAATATTGCAAAAATCCGCGCCCATGTAGCCTGTCGGCGCCGCGTCGGAGAGAAACAGCGCCTGCTCGTCGCTTACTCCTTCCGGCACGACAAAGCAGTCGTTGTCAGCGAAGGGCACGCGGACATATTCGGCGTGCGAGCCAGCGTAGCCGCCAAAGGCGTGGCTATAGGCGTAAATGCCGCCGGTCGGGTGGCCCAGCACCGTTTCACCCTTCTCCCACTGCGGATTAGTGTTGTCGCAGCAGGAGGGCAGCTGATGCTGGCAGTACCAGCAGGAGCCGCAGGAGATAAACGAGGGCACCACGACGCGATCGCCACGGCGAATATTTTTCACCGCGCTGCCGACTTCGACCACCTCGCCCATAAATTCATGCCCGAGAATATCGCCCTCGCGCATGCTGGGGATCAGGCCGTCGATGACGTGGAGATCGGAGCCGCAGGTGGTCGTTAAACGAACGCGGATAATCGCATCATGGGGATTGAGCAGGCCGGGATCGGCCACCGTTTCAACGCTGAGATCGTTTACGCCGTTCCAGCAAAGTGCGCGCATCTATTTCTCCTTATCCTGACGGTCGGCATGGCGGCCAGCGGGCTGGCCGTCAAGGGTTGGGATTTCGCCGGTTTCGGCCAGACTTTTAAAGCGGTGCAGTGCTTTGCTGACAATCTCTTTAGGCAGGAGATCGAAAAAGGTCGTGACCTTTTTGCCCAGCGCACCGCCCGGCGGCGTAAAGCGCAGCGTCAGCGCCAGTTCGGTTCCCCACTCGCCGGGCGCCGGGCGCAGCAGCAGCTCGCCCTCGTTGGGGATGTCCGCGCCCTCCAGCGACTGCCAGGCGATGATGTCGCCCGGCTGCGCCTCGACGATGCGGCTCTCCCATGAGTAATGTTTGCCGAGCGGCCCGTCGACCTGCCACTGCGCGTCGCTTTTGTTAAGGGGCGTCACGGTGGCGAAATGGCTCATGATGCGCGGTAAGGTATCGGGTGCCAGCCAGAGCGCAAACAGCTCTTCAGCGGGACGTCCAACGGTTATCCAGCGCCGCAATACGAGCACATCGGCCGCGGCTTCAGGTTGTAATTTTTTGGCCAAAGGATCCTCCCGTAAGGCGCAATCAGGCGATGAACATAATTTGAGTTAAGTTCAGAGGATCGGATATTGCGAGCGTAACCGCAGATAGAGAGGGGCGCACGAGGGGGTGAAAAAAAGCCGGGAACTTTCCCCGGCCCATGTTATTGCTGGCTGTTTTGCCAGTGACGCTCGCAGTGTTCGCGGGCTTCCGCGGGTAAATCTCGCAGCTCCGGCAGGCTGTCGCCAGAGCCGTAGTCCATGGCGACGGCCACCTCTTTTTGCTCATCTCTGGCTGCGAAGGTGAGCTTCTCGTCCATTTTTTCCCAGTCGCCGTCGTGCTGGCGGTAAATCAGCGCATAGGTCGGCGTTTTTTCGTCGTCGCCGTAAATTTCATATTTCTGCTCTGGGGCATCATCAGGGCCGAACTGCAGCGTTTCGATCAGGGTTGCATCAGTCATCTTGCTCTCCTCCGTGGGTAAGCAGTAAGGGTAGTTCATAGATAAAGAGGTGGCAGACCTGACTCAGTTGCGTATTCTGACCTGCTAAGCCGATCACGTCTGAAATGAGGTAAAGCGTTATGTCCCAAAAGAGAGCAACGCTAACTGGCCTGCTGGCCATTGTGCTGTGGAGCACAATTGTCGGCCTGATTAAAAGCGTCAGCGAGAGCTTTGGGCCGATCGGCGGCGCGGCGCTGATCTACAGCTTTAGCGCCGCGCTACTGCTCTTTACCGTCGGCTTTCCCAGCGTGCGCACCTTTCCGCGGCGCTATCTGCTCGTCGGCAGCCTGTTATTTGTCAGTTACGAAATTTGCCTGTCACTGTCGCTCGGCTTTACCAACAGCGGCCGTCAGGCGATTGAGGTCGGTATGGTGAATTATCTCTGGCCAGGCATGACGATTGTGCTGGCGGCGCTCGTTAACCGGCAAAAAACCAGCCCGCTGATTATTCCCGGCCTGCTGCTGGCCGTCGCGGGGATCTGCCGCGTGCTGGGCGGCGAGCACGCTTTCTCAATGAGCGAGATCGGCAATAACATTATGGACAACCCGCTCAGCTATGGGCTGGCATTTTGTGGCGCAGCGATCTGGGCGGTTTACTGCGTGGTGACAAAAAAGATTGCGAACGGCAGCAACGGCATTACGCTATTTTTTATCCTGACTGCACTGACCCTGTGGGTGAAATTTCTGCTGTCGCCGCAGCCAGCATTAGCTGTTTCGCCGCAGGCGCTGCTCAGCCTGGCGCTGGCCGCAATGGCGATGGGATTTGGCTATGCCGCATGGAATACTGGCATTCTGCACGGCAACGTTAACCTGCTGGCTGCGGTCTCCTACTTTATTCCGATCCTCTCCTCGGTACTGGCGGCATTTCTGCTGCATTCGCACCTGACGTTATCATTCTGGCAAGGGGCCGCAATGGTTAGCCTAGGGTCGCTGCTTTGCTGGTGGTCCACCCGCACGCCATCAGGCAACAAAGTTGCGCGCGAGCTCCCATAAAGGCGAAGATACATCCCCAGACCGCACGCCAGCCGCGCGGTCTGGGTAGAAAAAGGTAAGTACATCTCAGCAAAAATGTGTAACTAGTTAAATTACAAAAGCCAGCGATCTATTATTTTATGTCTCTTCTCATAATGTAATGGTTGCGTAAAACGCTGGCGACATAGCACTAGGTGATTTTTCGATAAAATGGCATTATTGTTGTTATTGTTCCTTTCAGTAACTATTGAAATTTAATGCAAATATATGATTCATCCAGAAAAGTCAGCTCTATTAAGTTCGCTTGGGGTCTGGCTGGCATCCTTTTCATAATGTTTATTACTTACAAAATTCAGGCGAAAGCCATTTTGCAAACGGCCGAGTGCCTTTATCACAAAAGTCCTGACAGCTATACAGACTGGTTAACACATATTGCGCAGTTCGTTTACAGGATAATTTTTAAAACCTGCGATCACGATTATCGTTAACATTTCTGGCACAGCAACAGATTAATGAAAAAGAAAACGCAACAACGTGTGACATTTAATAAGGAAGAGCCACACCAGAAACCCGGCCGAGCAGTAAAGAAATAAAAACAGAATTAAGCCTGCCAGTTTGTCAGGGAATCGCATTAGCATCCTTTCCAGCTTCATCAAAAGACGTTAATAAAAATGATAGATTTCATTAACACCTCATTTGACATATCATGCTTTAATCAGACCTCATTATCAGACTGGAACCATAAATCCCTCTTCAACATTTAATCTTGCCTGCCCCTTCTTCTTTCTCCCCTTTCTGGAATGCGATCGTAATCAAATAGTGTGATGTCCCACCGGCGCGGCCGCCGCTGATTAAAGCAGACCTGGATAAATGCAATAGCGCAAGTGGCTTACGAGAAAGATGTTGAAGCAGGGTTTATTATCAACGAAATAAAGTGGTCGCTATTGTGACTACGCGCCATAACTCATGAAACGTTTGATTAATGTAACTCCCCTTGCTTGCGCCCTTTACCGGGCGTTTTTTTCATTTATGGGCTATGCGAATAAATAAATGCACCGCATAACAAAAACGTTATCGCTTGTTGATATTCGATTCAATGCCGGGATATTTTGATAACCTCATACAGGCTTCCTCTTTATGCTCACAAACTGGGCGTTTCATTGCTAATTATTAGCAGCGCTCCTCCAGAGGAGCGCTTTCTTTTTTTCTCTTCCCGCCCTAACGATTAGCTATCGTTCTCAATCTTTTTCCACCTGGCTTCTTGGCAGATCGCAGCCGGCAAGTCGAAGGCAGCGTCAGGCGCTGCGAACGGCCTTAAGCGTGTGCGCTTTGCGCGCCTTCACTCGCCAGACGACCCACAGCAGTAAAAACCAGAACGGCATGGCGCAAAGCGCGGCCAGCGTATCCGGATCGAAGACCATAATCACCACCGAGAAGGCGAAAAACAGCAAGCTAATCCAGCTCATCACGATGCCCGCAGGCATTTTAAACTGCGACTGCGCATGCAGTTCCGGACGCTGCTTACGGTAGGCCAGATAGGCCACCAGGATCATGCCCCAGCTGTAGATCACCAGTATCGCCGCAAGCGTGGAAACGATGGTAAACAGCGTCATCACGTTCGGCACCAGAAACAGCAGCAGCGTGCCGCTCAGCATGCAGAAGCAGGAGAAAAACAGGCTGCGCACGGGAATGCGCGTGCTCTTCGACAGAATGCGAAACTGCCAGTGCGCATGCTTTTCTACCGACAGGCCGTAGAGCATGCGGGTGCTGGAATACACGCCGCTGTTGGCGGAGGACATAGCAGAGGTGAGCGCTACAAAGTTGATAATCGCGGCGGCGGCAGGCAGCCCCGCTTTGGCAAACAGGGTAACGAACGGGCTGACGTCGGGAGAGATCGCCGCCCAAGAGGTGACGGCGATAATCACCACCATCGAGAGCATATAGAAAATGATGATGCGCAGCGGAATGGCATTGATCGCTTTCGGCAGAATTTTCTCCGGCTCGCGCGTTTCGGCGGTCATGGTGCCGAGCAGCTCAACGCCGGTATAGGAAAAGATGGCGATCTGAAAACCCGCGAGAAAGCCCGTCACGCCATGCGGCAAAAACACAGCCGGATCAGACAGATGCTGCAATGAAGCCCGCACGCCGTCGGGCGAGGTCCAGCCGGTGGCAACCATCCACAGGCCGGTAAAGATCAGGGCGACAATGGTGATGACTTTGATTAAGGCAAACCAGAACTCCGCCTCGCCGAACATCTTGACTGACAACAGGTTAAACAAACAGAGAATGCCCAGCGTGATGAGTGCCGGTATCCAGGCGGACATTTCAGGAAACCAGTACTGCATATAGCCGCCGCAGACCACCACGTCGGCGATACAGGTCACCACCCAGCTCAGCCAGTAGGACCATCCCAGATAAAAGCTGGCTTTGGGGCCCAGATAATCGGCGACGAAGTCGGCGAAGGAGCGATAGTCGAGCTTCGATAACAGCACCTCGCCCATTGCGCGCATCACCATATACATAAAGAAGCCCACCAGAGCGTAGATGATAAGAATCGAGGTGCCCGCCACGGCGATATTCTTGCCGGCACCCATAAACAGCCCAGTGCCGATGGCGCCGCCCAGCGCGATCATCTGGATATGGCGCTCGCTCAGCCCACGCTCGAGCTGCGGCGAAGAGGTGGAGCTGGCCGACGGCCCGTGCGGTTCTTTTTCAGTCATGGCAATTCCTTCTGAGTTGCGGAGAGCAGCCCGGCCCCAGCAGGCCCGAGCAGAAAGTCAGCGCGACCCTGATGGTCATCGTTCTTTTTTCAGCGCGGGAAGTCACAGATGCTTCTCAGCCACAGGATCTGCACGAGCTCGTCCTGCGACTGGTAGAGGTAAACTGCGCGGGTAATGACTCCAACTTATTGATAGTGTTTTATGTTCAGATAATGCCCGATGACTTTGTCATGCAGCTCCACCGATTTTGAGAACGACAGCGACTTCCGTCCCAGCCGTGCCAGGTGCTG
>NZ_JAKRNN010000036.1:0-18692 GCF_022346785.1 Pantoea sp. ACRSC | reverse complement strand
GCATGGTGCGTGCGCTGAATAAAATAACGAAGGCTGGTATGCCAGAAAGCGTGCGTATTGCCTGAAAACCCGGTCAGCTACAGAGTCACTCGTCCTGAAGCTGATTTATTCAACAAAGCCTATATGATCATAAGGACATCTTTTATGTACCTCAGAAGGTAATTACACATGAATATATTAATCACGACCACTGCGTTTACAGCTTTATTTTGTGGGGCAGCTTTTGCTCAGTCCAGTGATATTGCCCATGAAGCACATCGATTTGTTAATAATGCCTCAGCCGTCAGTCATGTGAACTCCTCGACGCATGAAAACTTACCGGACAGGGTTAATAAAAACAACACGCCCTCATTCTCTGAAATGAATGAACATGAAAGGGCCATTGTTGCTCATTCATTTATGAACAACAGCGCGTCCTATGCGCATCAAAAAATGATTGAGGAACATAAAAAAATGCTGTCCGGCAGTGATGCAAATTCAAAGACCTCGTCTTCTTCTTTTAACGAACTGAATGCCGGAGAAAAAGCCGCTCTCGTGCATGAGCAGGTCAATAATGCCGGTGCGGAAGCACATCAGACGCAGGCAAGAAAGCTTCGCGGGCTTTATTCGACCTGGTAACTGCAGGCGGGTTAGTGCTTAGCGTCAGGTGCGCAGCAGGGCTTTACTGACGGGTTACGTAGCAGGACATGAGCCCCATATTGCTCTGCCGTAACCTGTTTCAGTCCCGTTAATCATCACCGTCGGGCTGGTCATACAGTTCCCAGAGCTTCAGGAGCAAACGGGAAACAAGATATGTTACAAAAATGACGACCATCAACGGTGCTCCCGATTAACTGACAGATGACACGCCTCCTGAAAACCCCTAGCATACGCCGCAGTGTTCATGCTAACGGCGAATTCCAGTAAATGTATTCTACCGATGTCGTAAAAGAAAATGCCTACCTTTCAGCCACCCGCTCGGGGCTGGAATCGAACGAGATCGCTACTCTTCAGCGCTCCTTGCCTTCCCGGTTTAATCTGCGGCATTTGAAAAAAAATGAATCATTAAAACTCGTACTGCAAAAGAAAGCGGGAAAATCACGTGTCGTGGCCTATAAATTTACGTCCGGTTCATTTAATTACACGGCGTATCGTATATCAGATAAAAAGTTCTATAACCTTTCCGATACTTCCGGGAAAGGCAGTCTCGATTATCCGTTACCGGCCACAGCAAGACTCAGTTCGCCTTTCAATCCTGCAAGACTTAACCCGGTATCGGGAAAAGTGAGTCCCCATAATGGCATTGATTATTCCATGCCCATGAACACGAAAATAGTCAGCGTCATCGACGGAAAAATCACCCGGGCCGAATACAACAGTACCATGGGATAAATTGTTGAAGTAACGGGAAAAGCCGGTGTTAAAACTCGCTATCTCCACCTCAATAAAATACTCGTTACTAAAGGGGCCAGGGTTACCCGGGGAGACGCTATTGCGTTATCCGGTAACAGCGGACGTTCATCCGGTCCTCATCTGCATTACGAGCTGGTCATTAATAACAATCCTGTTAACTCACTGGCGTTCCGGGCAGCGGCACCCGCTGATAACAAACTTGAACAGCATGCCTTTGCGCATGCCAGAGACTACGAACGATACCTGGACTGATAACGGGGCCGCGACGCGGCCCCGTCTGCCGGATTAATTTTTTTTATCGTTTTCACTTCCTTGATGTTGATGATCTCCATGCCCTCCGTGGCCGTGGAAAAGATGCATTAGCGGGCAGACCAGCAATAACAGATATGGCCAGTAACCTGCCACATGTGACCAGTGTTCGCGCAGGAGGGCAAATGCCGCGATCGCGGCGACAGCAATAAGCGCATAGGTGGTACTTTTCATACTGGACTCCTTCTGTTCGTAACAGCCCCTTCACTCAGTGTTATTTCCCGAGCCTGACACTTTTCAGACGCAACGCATTCACAATGACGCTGACGGAGGAAAGAGCCATGGCCGCCGCCGCAATAACTGGCGACAGCAGTATTCCATACACAGGATAAAGCAGACCTGCAGCCACAGGCACGCCAAGTGCGTTGTAGATAAATGCAAAAAACAGATTCTGTCGGATATTTTTCATGGTGATTTCTGACAGATGACGGGCCCTGTTCAGTATCATCAAGTCGCCTTTGAGAAGGGTGACTCCGGCACTTTCAATTGCCACATCTGTACCCGTTCCCATGGCTATACCCACGTCAGCCGCTGCCAGCGCCGGGGCATCATTCACACCGTCTCCGGCCATCGCAACCACATGGCCAGACGCTTTCAGTCGGGTTATCACTGCTTTTTTGCCATCCGGCAGAATCCCGGCTTCAACCTCATCTATTCCCAGTTTCCGTGCGACTGCTTCAGCGGTAAGCTGGTTATCCCCGGTGAGCATAACGATGCGGATCCCCGCCTGACGCAAAGCTTTAAGCGCATCCGGCGTGGTTGCTTTCACGGGATCCGAGATAGCTATCAGGCCTGCAAGGTGCCCGTCTGTGGCCACATAGATAACGGTAGCGCCTTCCATCCGCAACGTATCCGCAACGGCCTTTTGATTATCAATAACGATACTGTTTTCCTGCATAGCCAGTTCATTACCAATAACAACCCGTTGACCTTCGACATCGCCTGAGACACCTTTACCCGACGGCGCATTGAAATGAGTGACTGCGGGTATTGCGATCCCCTTTTCCTGTGCTGCTTTAACTACTGCCATACCCAGCGGATGCTGCGAGCCTTTTTCCACTGCGGCCGTTACACGCAAAAGAGATGTTTCCCCACCCGGATTGAGACTGATAATCCCTGTCACCGTCGGCGAACCTTCCGTGAGCGTGCCTGTTTTGTCGACAACCAGCGTGTCCACTTTTTCAAGACGCTCAAGGGCTTCGGCATTCTTGATTAACACCCCGGCCTGGGCTCCTTTGCCCACCCCCACCATTATCGACATCGGCGTGGCCAGCCCCAGCGCGCAGGGACAGGCAATAATCAGGACCGACACAGCCGCAATGAGACCGTGCGCCATCCTGGGCTCGGGCCCCCAGACAGACCAGATCATGAAAGCAACAACCGCGATAAGTATCACCAGAGGAACAAACCAGCCTGAAACGCTGTCAGCCATTCTCTGGATGGGGGCCCGCGAACGCTGTGCATCAGCGACCATCTGAACAATTCGTGAGAGCATCGTTTCATCACCGACTTTCTCTGCACGGATGATAAGACTACCTGTCTGATTAATGGTCCCCCCGATGACAGGGTCACCCTCCGTTTTGGTAACAGGCATAGATTCCCCGGTCACCATCGATTCATCAACGGTTGTTTTGCCTTCGACCACGATACCGTCGACCGGAATACTCTCTCCAGGTCTGATGCGGAGCTTATCGCCAGGCAGGACATCTTCCGCATTAATATCCGTTTCATGACCGTCTTGATCCAGCCGCCTGGCGGTTTTGGGGGCAAGGTTAAGAAGCGCAGTAATGGCACCTGAGGTTTGTTCCCTTGCCCGCAATTCAAGGACCTGTCCCAGCAGAACAAGCACCGTAATAACAGCTGCGGCTTCAAAATAAATGGCCACCAGGCCATCCATGTTTCTGAACGATGCAGGAAACCAGGAGGGGAAGACGGTTGCAATGACGCTGTAAACCCAGGCTACGCCGGTCCCCATTGCAACAAGGGTAAACATATTCAGGGAGCGGTTACGTAACGACATTCCGGCCCGGGCGAAGAATGGCCAGCCACACCACAAAACGACAGGAGAGGCCAGAAGTAACTGCAGCCATGTGTTGTACTGTGGCGGTACTGTATTCCTCAAAGCGGGAAACAGATGAGAACCCATTTCGAGTATCAGAACCGGAAACGCCAGCAACAACCCCAGCCAGAAGCGTCTTGTCATGTCGCGAAGTTCATCACTCGTCCCCGTGGATGCCGTAGCTACGAGCGGCTCCAGTGCCATTCCACAGACAGGACAGCTTCCGGGACCACTACGGCGTATCTCCGGATGCATCGGACATGTCCACACACCTTCAGAAATCTCTTTCTCCGCCTGGCGGTGAGACTGTTTTATCTTATCAGGGCTGACTTCATGGTGGTCGTGGTGATGGTGATGTTCACTGGCATCTTCGGTAAAATAATGATCGGGATGGGCTTTAAATTTGCTCTCACAGCTGGCGGAGCAGAAATAAAGCTGATGGTCCTGGTATCGAATGCTGCTGTGCGCCTTGTCAGGCAGGATGACCATCCCGCACACGGGATCTCTCACCTTATGCAATGCGTGACTCTCGTCCGGGGATGATGTCTGCTCAGAAGCAGTCTGGTTGTTATGTTCCACTGCATTGTCATTTTTCACAGTAACTCTCCTTATGCATATCTGAAGCATTTTCTGTCTTCAGGATATGTCATGGATGCGATTACCACGAATGCCGCCGGCATAAGAGTGCCTGCTGCCGGCGTCCCGTTATCAGCCGTTCCGCTGACTATTCGATTCGCTGGAAGACTTTTTTACTGCCCTCCGGTGAGAATGCGATAACATCGTAAGCCTCTTTTCGGGCCCCCATCTCCATTCCCGGACTTCCTGCTGGCATACCGGGGGTGGCGAGACCGTATATACCCGAACCAGACTGCATGGCCTTATGTATCGTTGCTGCAGGCACATGGCCTTCAATGATCAAATTACCTACAACCGCGGTATGACAACTTCGTAGTCCAGCAGGAACAGCATGCTTTTCTTTCAGGGCTGACAGCGCCTGATCATTCATGACGTGAGTTCGCACTTCGAACCCGTCTTTTTCCATCGCTTTGCCCCACAGGGAACAACAGCCACAGTTTTCAGATTTGTACATATCAATGACTTTTTCACTCGCCATTGCAGGCAGTGACAGGCCGAGAGCCAGGGCCATTAGAACCACTTTTTTCATACTCACCTCTGTATATTATCGATATAAACCCTGACGTCAGGGTGAATCAGTGCAGAAGGACGCCCACTGGGGGCGCCCTTTCAGGGTTATGACACGCTTTTTTTATGTCTGCGCAGCCAGATTAATTTGTAGGCGGCAGGAATAATGAACAGGGACAGCAGCGGAGCCGTGATCATCCCACCAATCATTGGCGCAGCAATACGGCTCATGACTTCTGAACCTGCGCCGGTTCCCCAGAGTATTGGCAGCAGACCCGCAATGATCACCGCCACGGTCATGGCTTTCGGCCGGACACGCAGTACGGCACCATGATAGAGGGCTTCATCAAGACCTTCCGGTGTGAACGTCTCTTTACGGGACAATTCCGGGTGCGCTTCAATGGCATGACGCAGATACATCAGCATGACCACGCCAAACTCTGCTGCCACCCCGGCCAGGGCGATAAACCCGGTTCCGGTCGCCACTGACATATGGAAGCCCTGCCAGTACAGGAACCATATTCCGCCAACCAGGGCGAACGGCAGGCTCATCAGGATCAGCAGGGCTTCGTCAACCCGGCGGAATGCCAGATACAACAGGATGAAAATGATCATCACCGTCATCGGCACCATCAGCTTCAGTTTCTTGTTGGCATGCTCAAGCAGTTCAAACTGTCCGGAGAATGCCACACTGGTTCCCGGTCTCAGTTTCACTTTCTCGCTGATGGCCGTCTTAATGTCGTTAACCACCGACACCATGTCCCTGCCGCGGGCATCAACATAAATCCAGCTGGCTGGCCGGGCATTTTCGGTTTTCAGCATGGTTGGTCCAGAAACGACGTTAATATCCGCGACATCGCCCAGCGTGATCTGCTGCTTCATCGGGGTCAGGATCGGCATCTGTTTCAGCGCCTGCGGACTGTTCCGGTAATCCTGCGGGTAGCGAATGTTAATAGGGTACCGGGCCACCCCTTCAACCGTCTCACCCACCATAGCACCTCCGATTGCTGAAGAGACGAACAGCTGGACATCACCTACCGTCATCCCGTAGCGGGAGGCTTTCTCCCGGTTGATATCGATATCGATGTAGCGCCCGCCCTCAAGTCGCTCAGCCAGGACAGACACCACGCCAGGCACGGTTTTGGCTACCGCCTCGATACTCTGCGCCGTCGCGTCGATATCGGACAGAACAGTCCCGGACACTTTGATACCTATCGGGCTTTTGATCCCGGTTGAGAGCATATCAATACGGTTACGGATAGGCGGCACCCAGAGGTTTGCCAGACCCGGTAAACGGACTGTCCTGTCGAGTTCATCAATAATCTTGTCAATTGTCATGCCGGGACGCCACTGATCCTCAGGTTTGAGCTGGATCGTGGTTTCCACCATTTCGAGCGGCGCGGAATCCGTTGCGGTCTCTGCTTTACCGGTCTTGCCAAATACAGAAGCCACTTCAGGAACGCTTTTGATTAACTTGTCTGTTGTCTGCAGGAGCGCTGCAGCTTCTGCCGGAGAGACGCCAGGCAAGGTCGACGGCATATACAGCAGATCGCCCTCGTTAATCTTCGGCAGAAATTCACCGCCCACCTGACTCAGTGGCCAGATAACCGTGAAAATGGACAAGGCCGCAACCAGCAGGGTTGTTTTTGGCCAGTGGAGGACCCGCAGCAGCAAAGGATGATACGCTTTGATCAGCACCCGGTTCAGGGGGTTACTTGTCTCGGCAGGAATTTTCCCCCGGATCCAGAATCCCATCAGAATAGGAATGACGATGATGGCCAGTGCGGCCGCTCCCGCCATGGAGTACGTTTTCGTGAATGCCAGCGGGCCAAACAGACGACCTTCCTGCCCTTCCAGGGTAAAGATAGGAATAAAGGACAGGGTGATGATCAGCAGGCTAATGAACAACGCGGGTCCCACTTCCACGGAGGCGTCGGTAATCACCTTCCAGCGGGTGGCGTTGTCAATCTGCTCACCCGGATGCTGATGATCCCACTCCTCAAGCCGTTTGTGCGCATTTTCAATCATCACAATGGCGGCATCCACCATCGCACCGACGGCAATCGCTATCCCTCCCAGCGACATGATATTGGCGTTCAGTCCCTGGAAGTGCATGACGATAAAGGCGATACACAGGCCAAGCGGCAGAGAGATAATCGCCACCAGGGCAGAACGTACGTGCCACAGGAACAGAGCACAGACGATGGCCACCACGATAAACTCTTCCAGAAGTTTGGAACTGAGGTTATCAATCGCCCGGTCGATTAACTGGCTGCGATCGTAGGTGGTCACGATTTCAACGCCTTCCGGCAGGCTGGCCTTCAGCGTCTCCAGTTTATCCCTCACTGCCGTGATAACGTCGCGCGCATTTTTACCCGACCGCAGGATCACCACGCCGCCAGCGACTTCTCCCTGGCCGTTCAGCTCGGCAATACCACGCCTCATTTCGGGCCCGGTCTGCACGCGGGCAACATCCCGCAGATAAACCGGCACGCCGTTCTCACCTGTTTTCAGGACGATGTTATTAAAATCATCAATGCTCTGAAGATAACCGCTGGCACGGACCATATACTCCGCTTCGGCCATTTCAACGGATGAGCCACCGGCCTCCTGGTTAGACGATTCAAGTGCCTGTTTCACTTCGGGCAGGCTGATACCGTACTGGGACAGTTTTACCGGATTGACCTGAATCTGGTACTGTTTCACCACGCCGCCAACCGAAGCGACCTCAGCCACGTTCGGGATGGTTTTCAGCTCAAATTTCAGGAACCAGTCCTGCAGAGAGCGCAGTTCTGAAAGGTCGTGTTTTCCGTTGCGATCGACAAGGGCATATTCAAATATCCAGCCCACTCCCGTGGCGTCCGGGCCGATTTCAGAGCTCACACCCGCAGGCAGTTTGCCCTGAACCTGATTCAGGTATTCCAGCACGCGCGAACGGGCCCAGTACAGATCGGTGCCGTCTTCAAAAATGACATACACATACGAATCACCGAACTGTGAAAAGCCACGCACGGTTTTTGCGCCAGGTACGGACAGCATGGTGGTGGTAAGCGGATAGGTGACCTGGTTTTCTACAATCTGCGGGGCCTGTCCGGGATAGCTGGTTTTAATAATGACCTGCACATCTGACAGGTCAGGCAGCGCATCGACCGGCGTGTTAATTATCGTCCATGTGCCCCAGATGCTGAGAAACAGTGCGCCCATCATGACCAGGAAACGGTTGGCGACAGAGCGCCGGATAATCCATTCAATCATCGTCGTCTCCTCAGTGCCCTGAATGCATATTTACAGGCTGCTCAGACATTGCTGGCATACTGTTTTCTGTTTTTTCAGGGTGGCGCATACGTTCCAGCGCGCCCGTAATATTGGCTTCGGAGTCAATGAGGAACAGGCCACTGACCACCACGGTATCGCCTTCATTCAGGCCGGAGCCAATGCCGGACTGTTGCTGTGATTCATGCAGAACGTGGATCTGTTTCGGCACAAACTTGCCTTCATCATCAACAGTAATCACGCGCTGTTCTTTGCCGGTATCGATAACGGCCTGGCTTGGTATCAGCAGCATCTCCTGGCTCTTGGTATTCAGTTTCAGATAGGCATTCATGCCCGGCTTGAGAAACTCATCCTTATTAGAAACCTGGAGACGGACCTGAAGCGTACGGGTTGTCTGATCCACGCTGGGAAGAATGTTCCATTTTTCGACATGGAATGTTTTATCCGGATAAGCCGGTACCGAAATTTCAAACTGCGACGTATCTTTCAGCAGATAGGCGATAGATTCTGGCACTGCAGCGCTGATCCAGACCGGGTCCATCCCCTGAATCTGAGCCACTACTTTATCTTTCGAAATATTCATTCCGGTGCGCAGGTCAAACGCAGTAATGACACCATCAATAGGTGCTTTAATGGTAAAACGGGTCTGGATTGTGCGGGTTGAACGCAGCCTTTGAATATCCTCTTCCGGCATACCAGCTAGACGAAGTCGCTCCAGAACCCCTTTTATCTGGGTTGACGTACCGCCTGTACCGGATAACAGCAGGAACTCACTTTGTGCCTCAACCCATTCAGGAATGGTGATATCGATAAGCGGAGTGCCTTTCTTCACATGATCGCCAATCGTCAGGGGATACACTTTTTCGACGAAACCGTCAGAGCGCGCCTGCACAATGACAAACTGATACTCGTTGTAACTGACATTAGCCGGGATTGTCTGAGAATAATTCAGCATTCCTCGCGTGACTTTTTGCGTTTTTAATCCCAGATTCTGAACCTGCGTTGGATCGATACGGATCCCGCCACTGCTTTTATCGCCGCTTTCATCAGCATATTTTGGCACCAGGTCCATATCCATAAAGGGAGATTTTCCGGGTTTATCAAATTTGGTATCCGGTTTCATCGGGTCATACCAGAAAAGTACCTTTCGCTCCGGTGCCTTTTGTTCGGTTTGTACTGTTTTTTGTGATGAGTTTACATACTGCCAGGCAGTAACCGATATCAGCCCTCCTGCTATGAGGCTGCTGATAATTATTGCAGCATATTTTATCTTTAAAGAAGCCATACAATTTCTCGCTGAAAAATCAAAACACCTGGCATATGCGCCCGATCATTCATTCACAGTAATCCCTTAATGAATGTTCAGGCGCACTGGATGTATTCGCTCCGGACTGATAATCAGGATTGCGTAACGTTAATGCTTTTGAGTAAGGAGATATTGCCCTGCTGAATAAACGAGAAATCGACATGGTTGCCGGTTTTCAGGGCATTGATAGCGTCGTCTGCATTAACAAAAGTGAAGCGCATGGTCATTGCAGGCCAGCCCACAGCAGGGATTGCTTCGTGCGAAATGGTAATCTTTTTACTATTCATATCAATGTCTTTAACGACACCGGTGCCCTTGATAACCTGCTGTACCGAAGCATCACTGGCAGCATTCATATCGCCATGCTGATGTGTTTCAGCATGAAGACCGGCAGAAAACATGACAGAGAAGGCACCAAATAAAACGGCTTTAAGTGAATTACGCATTTTTAATTTCCTGATTAATTAAATAAATTTACTCTACCCAACCGCCACCCAGCGCGGTAAACAGATTAATTTCGTTAACCTGTCGGGAATAGGTAAGATCGAGAATGGTTTGCTGCGTAGCGAAGAGGGAACGTTCTGCATCCAGCACTTCGATGTAACTGACAGCACCACTTGCATATAATCCTCTGGCACGCTGGAGAGTTATCTGAAGTGAATCAAGATAACGCTGCTGTGACTCAAGTTGCTGGCTAAGGCTGTCGCGCAGTGCAAGCGTGTCGGAAACATCCTTAAAGGCTGACTGAATTTTTTGTTCGTAATTAACCACCGATTGTTGCTGGCGAATTTCAGCCAGCTTCAGATTGGCTTTATTCCTGCCAGCATTAAAAATAGGAATTTCAATTTTAGGGATAAAATTCCACATTCCACTTCCTGACGTAAACAGGCTTGACAGCTCCGTACTGCTTGCGGAAAGACCACTGGTCAGGGTAATGGAGGGGAAAAAGGCCGCTCGCGCTGCGCCAATATTGGCATTAGCCGCTTTCAGCTGATATTCCGCTTCCATAATATCCGGTCGCTGCAGCAAAATTTGTGAAGATAGATTTGGTGGCAATTTTACTGGTGCGATCTCCCCGCCTTTCATCCCTTTTTCTGACGGAAGTGCGCGGTACGTTCCCAGCACCAGTTGCAGGGCATTGTTTGCCTGAGCCAGATCGCCTTCTCGTTTGGCTATTTCGGCGCGGGTACTTTCGATTTGTCCTCTCGCCTGTTCAAGTGCCAGAACGTTCGTACTCCCGGTCACGAGCTGTTGCTCAACGAAAGCATAGGACTGTTCATAATTTTTCAGCGTTTCCCGCGCAATACGGAGTTGTTCGTACGCCAGTTGCTGGCTGAAATAGCTCTGTGAAACGTTGGAGACCAGCAGGATGTGTACGGCCCGACGGGCTTCTTCGCTGGCAAAGTAGTTCTGGCGGTCAGCATCACTCATGTTCTTAAGTTTGCCGAAAAAATCGAGCTCATAGCTGAGCTCCAGTCTCGCGTCGTACTCCTGTGTGGTCGGCTTGTCACCTTTCAGACCACCGCTGTATGTTATCCCGGATGAGGCATTCAGCTGGGGATAACGATCTGCATCCGTGACGTTGAACTGGGCTCGGGCCTCTTCAACCTTCAGGGCAGCCATTCTCAAATCACGGTTATTAGTCAGAGCTTCACCGATCAACCGGGTAACCTGGGGATCGACAAAAAAGTTACGCCAGCCCGTATCCTGATAGCCATTTACCGCTGGCGTCAGGCTGTTATGGGACAGTGAAAACTGCTGGGGTACCGGTGCTGCGGGCCGCTGATATTCAGGCGCAAGCGACACGCAGCCTGCCAGGATGAATATCGTGCTAATGCTGAGTAATTTTAATTTGAACATAACGCTTCTCGTCCAGGCAGACCTGGTAAATGGTTCAAATGAAGTTCAGAGTATTACCAGGGTTACTTTACAGAATGCACTCTGTTTGTCGGGTGACAGAATAATGACAATGTTGTCATTTTTACGGTAATTCGTTGATAACGATCGTGGGCGCAATAGAATGACATTAGCAGCCAGACGGGGAGCAAGATGAAAATATTGATCGTCGAAGACGAAATTAAAATAGGTGAATATCTCAGCAAAGGGCTTACAGAGGCAGGGTTCGTAGTGGATCACGCTGATAAGGGTCTTACCGGATATCATCTCGCCATGACAGCCGAGTATGATTTAGTCATTCTGGACATCATGCTGCCTGATGTGAACGGCTGGGATATCATCCGCATGCTGCGCACTGCCGGAAAGGGTATGCCGGTCTTACTGCTGACGGCCCTCGGCACGATCGAACACAGGGTCAAAGGACTGGAACTGGGTGCGGACGATTATCTGGTTAAACCCTTTGCGTTTGCCGAACTGCTGGCCCGGGTGAGAACCCTTCTGAGGCGGGGAAACACGATGATCACGGAAAGCCAGTTTAGGGTGGCTGATCTCTCGATGGATCTCGTATCCAGAAAAGTCAGTCGCGCCGGAAACCACATTGTGCTCACCAGTAAAGAGTTCAGCCTGCTGGAATTTTTCATTCGCCATCAGGGCGAGGTTCTTCCCCGCTCCCTGATTGCCTCTCAGGTCTGGGACATGAATTTTGACAGCGACACTAACGCGATTGATGTCGCCGTAAAGCGACTCCGCGCTAAAATAGACAACGATTACGGGACAAAGCTGATCCAGACTGTCCGGGGCGTGGGCTATATGCTGGAGGCCCCGGATGCATAGCAAACCTTCCAGGCGCCCTTTCTCACTCGCCCTGCGGCTGACCTTTTTTATCAGCCTGTCCACGGTACTGGCTTTTATCGCCTTCACCTGGTTTATGCTGCATTCTGTTGAAAATCATTTTGCCGAGCAGGACGTCAGCGATCTTCAACAAATCTGCACCACACTAAATCGTATACTGAAGTCCCCAACAGAGTCGGATGAAAGAAAAATAAGCAAAATAAAGGAATCGATTGCCAGCTACCGCGACGTTGCCGTTTTGCTCCTCAACTCAAAGGGGGAAGTGCTCTTTAGTTCAGGTCAGGGTGCAGCACTACGACCGGCCGTGAAATCAGCTTTTTTCAGCGAGCATTGCCGCGCACAGGATGTATTTCCCTGGACAGTGGAAGATCCTTTGCGACCGATGGATACCGAGTCCGGGATGAAGATGGAAACATACAGGATTATCGCCTCCTCTGGTCAGGTATTATTTCAGGGCAAACAGCAGGACTATGTCATGCTGATCGGCGTCTCCATGAATTTCCATCTCCATTACCTCGATGCGCTGAAAAAAAATCTGATTGCGATCGCCGTCGTGATAAGCCTGCTGATTGTTCTGATCATTCGCATCGCTGTCCGTCAGGGGCACCTGCCCCTTCGTAATGTCAGCAATGCCATTAAAAACATCACCTCCGAGAATCTTGATGCGCGGCTGGAACCGACACGCGTTCCCATTGAGCTGGAGCAACTGGTTATCTCGTTCAATCATATGATTGGAAAGATTGAGGATGTCTTTACCCGCCAGGCCAATTTCTCTGCCGATATCGCGCATGAGATCAGAACGCCCATCACCAATCTGGTGACGCAGACTGAAATCGCACTGAGTCAGGATCGAACACAGAGGGAACTTGAGGATGTCCTCTATTCCAGTCTTGAAGAGTATAACCGGATGACCAAAATGGTCAGCGATATGCTGTTCCTGGCACAGGCAGATAATAATCAGCTGATACCTGACAGGGTCATGTTTGACCTCAGAGCGGAAGTCATGAAAGTCTTCGAGTTTTTCGAAGCCTGGGCCGAAGAACGCAATATCACGCTCAAATTTAACGGGATGCCCTGCCTGGTTGAGGGAGATCCACAAATGTTCAGAAGAGCGATCAATAATCTGTTATCCAATGCCCTGCGTTATACCCCGGAGGGACAGGCCATCACCGTCTCAATAAGAAAGCAGGAGAGCTTTTTTGACCTTGTGATTGAAAATCCAGGGAAACCGATCCCTGAAGAACATTTATCAAGGCTGTTTGACCGTTTTTATCGGGTGGATCCATCCAGACAACGAAAAGGAGAAGGCAGCGGCATCGGCCTTGCGATTGTGAAGTCAATCGTGGAAGCACATCACGGAAGAGTGCAGGTGGAATCAGACGTACGCTCCACGCGTTTTATCTTATCCGTGCCCAGACTGGAGAAAATGATCCCGGAAACCCAGTACTGAGAATAAAGATTTAAATGACAAAGATGTCATTAGCCTGTCATGCAGCAAACAGAAGCCATTCGATATAATTAGTGCAACTTATCAGGAAGGCATTATTACTTCATCCATACACGGCATCAGCACAAGCCAGGAGTTGTATTAAAGCCTCATCCCGGCGGAATACGGTCTGTAGAGTTGTCAGTTGTACTACTGAGGACACAGATCGAAATTCACGGACATCACTAATTCAGAAATGGAGAGTTACCATGAAAAATATCGTCTTAGCATCAGTGTTAGGTTTGAGCTTAATTTCTACGGCCTGGGCCACTGAAACTGTAAATATCCATGAGCGTGTCAATAATGCTCAGGCTCCGGCCCATCAGATGCAGTCTTCTTCAACTCCAGCCGCCATCCAGGGGGCAGCTCCACGGATGGCCGGTATGGATCAGCATGAACAGGCTATTATTGTTCATGAAACCATGAACAATGGTTCAACAGATGCACATAAAAAAATGGCGGAAAGTCATCAGAAGATGATGGGAACTGGCACCGTTAACGCTTCCCGTCCGGCGACTTCGTTTGCGGCGATGAATGAACATGAAAGAGCAGCTGTTGCCCATGAATTTACGAATAACGGTCAGTCCGGCCCCCATCAGGCTATGGCTGATGCACACCGCCGCATGATCAATGCGGGCTGATGACAACTGAAGTTTCCGTGCGGTTACCCTTTCCTTGATAGATTGTCCCTTATACGGATATGTTGTTATTTTTTGCCCCCTTCAGGGGGCTTTTTTGTCTGACTCAGCTAAACTTATCCGGTAACCATCTGAAAGGGTTTATTATATGAAAATCACAAATTCGCTTTTTGTTATACTGATGTTATCCCTGCCAGCGATTTCCGCAGAACATTCAGAAATGAAAATGTCAGATATATCCTCATCGGCATCGTCACAGGAATATATGTCCGGCATGAAAGGTATGCATGACAAAATGATGGCCGCTGTAAAAGAGTCCGATCCCGACAAGGCTTTTGCGAAAGGCATGGTAGCACACCATGAAGGGGCAATAGCAATGGCTGAGACCGAGCTAAAATACGGAAAAGATCCGGAAATGAGAAAGCTCGCGCAGGACATCATTAAAGCTCAAAAAGGTGAAATTGAGCAGATGAATAAATGGCTTGGTAATCAAAAATAATGATTGCGGAAATAATATATTGCGCGTACAGTCAGAGTGTTCCCGGGCACGGGAACCTGTTAATCGTTAATTAATCAAAACCCGATTCATTTCGGGTTTTTCCTTTTACCCCCCCAACGCATGCACTGCACCGAGTGAAATTCACCTGAGCCAATTCTGCTTGCTTATTATTTCGATGGGAATTGCTGATTTTAATTAAGTCTATGTTTTAAAGGTGTTTCTCATGCCTGGGTTTGGCAGGGGTTCGTCCTGTTCTCTGGTCATGCGCAATGGCAATTCGCAGTCAGGGCTCAAGACTACTTTTACCTCTTTTTTAACAGAAAGTTTCTGGACCCGATACTTGCCGGAAACATCATCTGCTGTTCATCCCGACCAATAAAACGAAGGTATCACTCTCGTTTGAATCTCACTTACTTTCCATTTTGTAATAAAGAATCAAGTTTTCCAGTGATATATCAATACCAACTTTTTTTAATAACCTTTTTCGCGCAGTGTATATTTCTTTCAGCATATCTTCATAACCCTGACCAAGGTGAATTTGTTTATGGCAATTGCAACACAGAGATATGATATTTTCTTCAACATCAAGAGATGTGTCAAAAGCATCTTGCCTGGACATAGGTACAATGTGATGAGGTTCTGTGTAATTTAAGGATGAATTTCGCCTTCTGAATGTTGGGTGGTCACTATCGACTTCACATCTGTAACCTGCTTTATTCAGCGCATTTTGGGATACGCCTTTACTCCTGGGATACGAGAGGCCATTTTTTACTTCTATTGCATTTTTCTTTGGTTTGGCTTCCCCTGTATATTCAAACGTCTGAACGTTGTCAAAGATATTACTTTTCTCTATGGCATTGATCAACTCATCGTCAGAGTAATACTCACTGCTGGCCATTTCTGTTGTACCAAAAAAATCCAGTTCGTTAATTGCCTGAACAAGTTCCTCACGAATTGTCCATAAGTTTCTTTTGGGTTTTCCGCCGATTTCTTTACTCTTCATTACGGTAATGAATTTTGTACCGGATGCGATATTTCCGACACCTTTAACCTCGAATCTACCAAGTTCTTTTTGAACTCTGCCACCCAGTCCGTTTATGACTCCATTAGCACTCATGCTGTGCAGGTCGTACTTCTTACCAATATCGAAGCATGTGCAGGAATGATTTGGCTCAATAAACCATTTTTTTAACGCTGCAATACTTTTTGTGTCAAAAACTTTATCATTTGTTAATAAAGTTTTCCATTCTTCCACACTGATATCAATGTCACAGACATACTCTCCATCAATCACTTCGCATATTTTTTTAATCACATTCATTCCCCTGTTATACAGATAGTCATAATGAAAATATAAAGCTCGCTAACCGGTATGGTTGCGTAAGGACCGTAGTCTCTCAGAGACCGTGCTTTCTTTTTTTTCAGGCCTGGACACTAAAGGGTCTGTTGCACCCCGAAAAAATTTGTTGCGGGGATTGCTCATTGAGATGAGCCTCTGCTCGATCATACCAGATCAGCAGGCTGCCCCCAATGCTATGGCTTCTTAGTTTGGCCATTATCCGGCCTTCCTCACGACCAATAAAATAGAGACATTACCCGTGACGCTGCCACCGTCTCAGCCCGGAACGATCAGTGAGCGCTTCTGATGACCTTCGGTTTTTTTAACGAAGCGGGTGGGATACGGTTTGTTGCTGAAATCTTAATAATAACCAACAACTGATGCTAATTTCGCACTTTTAACATATATGAATATAAATGTTATGAATAATTGCATTTACAGGAAATATCATGCGTTTTGTCATCCGGGATCCGAAAAAAGGCAGAACCGGATCTTCGGGCTCACAAGGCGGATTTTTGCGCAGCATACTGTATATAGTGGCTCGATTAGCTGTCTGAGACACTACATACGGGATGCGTCAGCGACAACAGGCCACAGATCTGCCGCTTCCGCCCGCCCCGCCGCCGTGCTACGTTTCCGGTTACTGCCGTATCAGGACAAGTCGGATCATGCCGGTAAGGGCGTACGGTAATTGCATTCATATACTATAAAATAGAATATTATTTTATATATAATAATAACAATATTTTACTAAAGGTGAGTGAGGATTCATTGTTGAAAGCTATCCTCCAAAAGATGGCTGGTGTTTTTGAGATGCATGAACTCTGTATTAAAAAGGCAATACAGATTGTGGGACACGTAAAAATAACCAAAAGGAATATTGTTACTCATTCGGACAGAGGGTTATTAGAGATCATGCCAAACGGGAATCTCAGGGAAATGAACGATTACACCTATAAGCGTGCCGAATCCGATAATATTAAAATGCCAAAGTCTCCTGAAGGCAACGGAGAAGTCAGAGACATTCTGCTAAATCAAGCCTGGACTCTGACTCAAAAAGAAATTTTAAACGCTAGTCTGCCACAAACTCCAGACACAGCCTCTTCCCCACCAAAAAAGAGAGGGCCAGGACTTTGACCCCTGCGCAAGTTGCTGAGAGCCTGGCATCAGCAGGTTGTCGTCCGGATACGGGGCAAAAGTTCAAACAGAGACCGAGGATTTTCCCGATCTGGGTGCACCTGTAGACAACTCCACGGAGGGATAATAAAAAAATGAAATGACCAGCATACCTGTTCTGCTGCACTGCCATGCTGACCGCCGTGTCGCCGTGTCGCCGTGTCGCCGTGTCGCCGCGTGCCGCGACCTATGAGGAAGCCTCACGCCTGGACGATGCCTATCCGCCGGGAAGTACCCAGGTCTGTATTAAGAACCTCCCCGGGGACGGAAAGAACATCCTGCCGACCCGGCTTGAAGTCAGGGGGACGGTTATGAGCCGGACGGCAGCGCATACCGTTTATCGCGCCACCGCTGCGTGGACCCCGCAGGGAAAAACCGTTCCCGGGCTGACGCTGAGCTACACGCTCACCCAGATAAAAGATGAAGCGGGTTACTATTCGATTGTCGATCCTGCCAGCATGTCGATCACAATGCCGGGTGCAGGGGCCGGGACAGAGAAAACCGTTCTGGAGGGGATGCGCCAGCGCCTGCCTGCAGGGGAAGAATTCACCCCCTACAGTATTACGGAGATTACGGATTTTCCGTCATATGTGGCTCACAGGCCTGACGAGCCTCTGACTTACTGTCATAAGGAAAAGCAGAAATGACCATGATGCTGCCATCACACTATCCACAGGCCCCCGTTCCGCAGCTGTCGGTTGCGATTGATTATCCGGCTGCACTGGCGCTGCGGCTGATGGCTGCACAGCATGATGAATATCCACAGTACCTGCTGGCTCGAGGTTAGCGCCCTTCTCCATTACGTGCCGGATCTGCACCGCAAGATGCTGTTCACCACCCTCTGGAATACGGGCGGGCGCATTAACGAAACGCTGGCGCTGATCTGAGGGGACTTTCTGCTGCGCCAAGGTACCCTTTCGTGTAGCTGGCCACACTCAAGCAGCGCGAGGAAAAGGCAGAGCGCTGGGCCGGTCGCCTGCCTGCCGGCACCGTGCCGCATCGCTTGGTGCCCCTTTCAGACGCGCAGTACGTGACCCAGCTGGAGATGATGTGCGCCGCCCTGCGCATTCCGCTCGAGCGACGGAATGAAAAGAGCGACCGGCCGGAGAAGGTACGGCCCTGGGAAATCGCCGATCGCACAGCGCGCACTTGGCTGAACGAGGCCGTAGAGGCCGTCGCGGACGGCGTGACGTTCTCGATCCCGGTTACACTGCATACCTTCCGGCACAGCTATGCCATGCAAATGCTTTACGCGGGCACGCCGCTCAAGGCGCTGCAGAGCCTGCTGGGACACAAGAGCGCCAAGTCTACCGAGATATACACG
>NZ_JAKRNN010000035.1:0-22911 GCF_022346785.1 Pantoea sp. ACRSC | reverse complement strand
TGTAGGTGGGCCAGTTGGTGATTTTGAATTTTTGCTTTGCCACGGAACGGTCTGTGTTGTCGGGAGGATGCGTGATCTGATCCTTCAACTCAGCAAAAGTTCGATTTATTCAACAAAGCCTCTCTATACTTACTTAACACCGCTTTGCGGCTCTTATAACCAGAGCGCTGCTCTTATAACCTTTCTGCATAAGGTTAGCCAATAATAGACTATTCTTCCTTTAAGCCCTTCCGTACACTCGCGTTACTACTTTATAAGGCAAGGAATTACCATGAAAAAAACCGCTGCTTCCCTGTTGGCGCTTTCGCTGACAGCCGCCTTTGCCGCGCAGGCCGCCACGCCAAAAGATACGCTGGTTATTGCCCAGTCGATCGATGACGCCGACAGCTTCGATCCCGCCAAAGGGTTTGAGCTGACCAGCGTGCAGGCCTTCACCAATATTTATCAGCGCCTGGTCCAGTCCGATCCGCAAAATCCGACCGACCTGAAACCGACGCTGGCGACCAGCTGGCAGCCGGGCAGCGACAACCGCAGCCTGACCTTTGAACTGCGTAAAGACGCTAAATTCTCCAGCGGCAATCCGCTGCGCCCGGAAGATGTCATCTTCTCGCTGGGCCGCGTGGTAAAGCTTAACCTCGATCCCTCTTTTATTCTGACGCAGCTCGGCTGGACCAAAGAGAACGCCGACACCTTCCTGAAGAAAGTTGACGACAACCATGTGCAGATCAGCTGGACCGCTAACGTCAGCCCGACCTACGTGCTGAGCCTGCTCTCCGCCCCGGTCTCCTCTATCGTCGATGAAAAAACCGTGACGGCGAACGAGAAGAATGGCGATCTGGGCAACGGCTGGCTGGCGACAAACTCGGCGGGCAGCGGCCCCTATCAAATCCGTAAAGTGGTGCTGCATCAGGTGGTGCTGCTGAGCGCCAACCCGACCTCGCCGGCCGGCGCGCCGAAGCTGAAAAACGTGCTGATTAAAAACGTGCCGGAACCGGCGGCGCGCCGTCTGCTGCTGGAGCAGGGCGACGCGGATATCGCACGTAACCTCGGTGCCGATCAGATCGCCGCGCTGAAAGGCAAGACGGGCGTGAAGACCGAAGCCTACCCAATGGCGTCGCTCTACTACATTCAGTTTAACGTCGGCGGCAACGACACCCTGAAGAACCCGGCGCTGTGGGAAGCGGCACGCTACCTGTTCGACTATAAGGGCATCGCCAACGATCTGCTGAAAGGCCAGTTCGACGTACACCAGACCTTCCTGCCGAAGGGCTTCCTCGGCGCGGTCAACGATACCCCTTACAGCTACGATCCTGAAAAGGCGAAGGCGATTCTGCAGAAAGCGGGCCTGACCAACGTCAGCTTCGATCTCTCTACCAGCAACCAGCCGCCCTATCTCGATATTGCACAGGCGCTGCAGGGCAGCTTTGCTAAAGGCGGCGTGAAGATCAACGTGCAGCCGGGCCTGAGTTCGGAAGTCTCCACCCGCGTTAAGGCGCATAAGTATCAGGCAACGCTGAACGCCTGGGGCGCGGACTATTTCGATCCCAACACCAACGCCGCCTCTTTCGCCTATAACCCGGAAGACGGCAGCAAAACCATCGCCTACCGCTCCGACTGGCATATTCCCGAGCTGAACAAGCAGGTGCTGGCGGCGACCGCAGAGAGCGATCCGCAGAAGCGCGTGGCGCTCTATAAAGCGATGCAGGAATCGGTGCTGAAAAACTCGCCGTACGTGATCGGCCTGCAGGCGCGCAATCTGGTCGCCCTGCGCGACAACCTGAAGGGCTACGTGCAGGGCATCAACCCTGATATGGTCTACTACTCGCAGGTCAGCAAATAATGGCGCAGTCAGCCTCAGAGGCCGGGTTCGCCCGGCATATCTGGCCGCGCCTGTCGCGGCTGGTAACCAGCCTGCTGTCGCTGCTGGTGACGCTGCTCGGGCTGCTGGCCTTTACCTTTATGCTCTCCCACCTCTCCCCGGTGGATCCGGTGCAGCAGATCGCCGGCGATCACGCCAGCGAAGCGACCTATGCGCAGGTGCGCCACGAGCTGGGGCTGGATCAGCCGGTGCTGGTGCAGTTCTGGCGCTACCTTGAACATCTGGCGCGCGGCGATCTCGGTCTTTCCCAGCTGACCAGTCAGCCGGTGGCGAACGATCTGATGCAGACCTTTCCCGCTACCATCGAGCTGGCGACCTGCTCGATGATCTTCGCCGCGCTCTTCGGCGTCAGCCTGGCGCTGCTCGCCGCCTGGAAGCCTGGCAGCGCGATCGATAACGTGGCGCGCTTCGTCTCTCTGCTCGGCTACTCGGTGCCGGTGTTCTGGCTCGGCCTGCTCGGGCTGCTGCTGTTCTACGCCGTGCTGCACTGGTCGGCCGGACCGGGCCGCCTCGACGATCTCTACGTCTATACGCTGGAGCCGAAAACCGGCTTTGTGCTGATCGATAGCTGGCTCTCCGGCGATCGCGAGATGTTCCGCAACGCTATCGCCCATCTCTGGCTGCCGGTGGTGATCCTCGGCCTGCTGGCGATGGCGGGCATTACCCGCCTGCTGCGCGCCGCGCTGCTGGAAGAGAGCAGCAAAGAGTATGTGACGCTGGCGCGCGCTAAAGGCGCCGGTCGCGGCCGCATTCTGCTGCGCCATATCTTTCCCAACGTGCTGGGCACGCTGGTGACGGTGATCGCCCTCTCCTACGCCACGCTGCTGGAAGGCTCGGTGCTGACCGAGACCGTCTTCGCCTGGCCGGGCGTCGGGCGCTATATGACCAACGCGCTCTTCTCTGCCGACGTTCCCGCTATCCTCGGCTCTACGCTGCTGATCGGCGCCTGCTTCATACTGCTCAACGCCCTGGCGGACGCCTTAACCTGGTTAACCGATCCGAGAACCCGATGACGCAACAACTCTCTGAACTCGAAACCGTGCGGCCGCGCCGCCGCCGTCGCCGCGTCACCTCGCTGACCATCGGCCTGACGCTGGTAGCGGTGCTGGTGCTGACCGCCCTGCTCGCACCGCTGCTGGCGCCTGTCGACCCCAATATGCAGACCATTTCGGCGCGCCTGCTGCCGCCGTCGGCGCAGCACTGGTTCGGCACCGACGGCTTCGGCCGCGATCTGCTCTCACGGGTGATCTACGGCGCGCGCCCGACGCTGCTGCTGGTGTCGCTGATCCTGGTGCTGACCATTCCGGTCGGTCTGCTGGTCGGCATCACCGCCGGCTACGTTGGCGGCTGGACGGAGCGCGTGCTGATGCGCATTACCGATATCTTCCTCTCGCTGCCGAATCTGGTGATTGCGCTGGCGCTGGTGGCGATGCTCGGGCCTGGCCTGATGAACGGCGCGCTGGCGCTGGCGCTCACCAGCTGGCCACCCTTCGCCCGTCAGGCGCGCGCCGAAACCCTGGCGCTGCGCCGCAGCGACTATCTGGCCGCCGCGCGGATGCAGGGCATTACCGGGCTGCGCCTGATGTTTGGCCATATTCTGCCGCTTTGCCTGCCTACCGCCGTGGTGCGCGCCGCGCTCAGCCTCGGCGGCATTATCCTCTCCGCCGCCGGCCTCGGCTTCCTCGGCATGGGCGTACAGCCGCCGACCGCCGAATGGGGCTCGATGGTGGCGGAAGGCAGCAAAGTGATTTTCGACCAGTGGTGGGTCGCTGCCGCCCCCGGCGGGGCGATTCTGTTCGCCAGCCTGGCCTTTAACCTGACAGGCGACGGCCTGCGCGACCGACTGGATACCCGCCATGCCAAATGATCTGTTACTTCACGCCGAGTCGCTGAGCATTCGCAGCGACGACGCGCTGCTGGTGGACAACATCAGCTTTAGCATCGGCCGCGAGCGGGTGGCGCTGGTGGGCGAATCGGGCTCCGGCAAGTCGCTGACCGCGCGCTCGCTGATGGGGCTGCTCTCCCCTGCGCTGCGCCTGCACGCGCAAAAACTGGAGGTGGCGGGCCACGACGCGCTGCGCCTGAGCGAAAAAGCCTGGAGCGCGCTGCGCGGCGATACGGTGGCGATGGTGATGCAGGACCCGAAATATGCGCTCAACCCGACGCGCACCATCGGCTGGCAGGTGGAGGAGCCGCTGCTGCTGCACCGCCGCCTCAGCCGCAGCGAGCGCAAAGAGAAAGTGTGCGAAATGCTCGACGCGGTGGGCCTGCCGCAGCCGCGCCAGCTGATGCAGCGCTATCCGCACCAGCTCTCCGGCGGTATGGGCCAGCGCGTGATGCTGGCGATCGCGCTGATTACCGATCCCGCCTTTTTGATCGCCGACGAGCCAACCTCGGCGCTCGATCACGCCATGCGCGATCAGGTGCTGGCGCTGATCCGTCGGCTGGTCGAGGCGCGCAATATGGGCCTGCTGCTGATCAGCCACGATCTGCAGCAGGTCTCCGAACACTGTGAGCGCGTGATGGTGATGTACAAAGGGCGGCTGCTCGATACGCTGCCCGCCGCCGATCTGCCCCATGCTACCCATCCCTATACGCGCACGCTCTGGTCGTGCCGTCCGAGCAAAGCGACCCACGGCCAGCCGCTGCCGGTGCTGGATCGCGCCGCGCTGGAGGCGAATCATGATTAATCTTCAACGGCTTAGCGTCGCGCACAGGCAGGGCTATGAGCTGCGCACCGTGGTGCATGAGGTCGATCTGCAGGTCAACGCCGGTGAATGCTTCGGCCTGGTCGGCCCCTCCGGCTGCGGCAAGTCGTCGCTGCTGTGGGTGATGGCCGGACTCAATCCGCACTGGCAGGGCAGCATGCGGCTGGCGGGCAACGACGTCGCGCCGGGCAGGCCCTTTACCGGCCAGCTGCGCCGCGACGTGCAGATGGTGTTTCAGGATCCCTACGCTTCGCTGCATCCGCGCCATCGCCTGCGCCGCACCCTGGCGGAGCCGCTGAAGCTGCTGCGCCGCGACAGCATCGACGATCGCATCGACCAGGGCTTTCGCCACGTCGGGCTGGATCCGGCGCTAGCGGAGCGCTATCCCCATCAGCTCTCCGGCGGCCAGCGCCAGCGCGTGGCGATCGTGCGCGCGCTGCTGCTGGAGCCGAAGATCCTGCTGCTGGATGAGCCGACCTCGGCGCTGGATATGTCGGTGCAGGCGGAGATCCTTAACCTGCTGAACGATCTCAAGCGCGACGACGGCCTGACGATGGTGCTGGTCAGCCACGATCCCGACGTGATCGACCATATGTGCGATCGCGCCGCGCGCATGGCGCAGGGGCGCATCGTCGAGCAGATCGGCGCCTGAGAGATTGCGCGAGCTGGCGCACCTTGTGCGCTATACTCGCGCGAAATCTGTCAGCAAAGAGGTGACCATGACGGTTAAGCTACGCCCGCTGGAGCGGGAAGATCTGCACTTCGTTCATCAGCTGGATAACAACGCCAGCGTTATGCGCTACTGGTTCGAAGAGCCCTACGAGGCGTTTGTCGAACTCTCCGACCTCTACAACAAGCATATTCACGACCAGAGCGAGCGCCGCTTCGTCGTAGAACATGACGGCCAGAAAGCCGGGCTGGTAGAGCTGGTGGAGATCAACCATGTGCATCGCCGCGCCGAGTTTCAGATCATTATCGATCCGGCGCATCAGGGCAAAGGGCTGGCGAGCCAGGCGGCGAAGCTGGCGATGGAGTACGGCTTTTCCGTGCTGAATCTCTACAAGCTCTATCTGATTGTCGATCAGGAGAACGAGAAGGCGATTCACATTTACAGCAAGCTGGGGTTTGAGACGGAGGGCGTGCTGAAGCACGAGTTCTTTATCAACGGCGAGTACCGCAACACCATTCGCATGTGCATTTTCCAGCATCAGTTTCTGGAAAGGTTCCGCTCAGGCGGCGCGATGGTGAAGCCCACCGCGCAGTAGTTGCCGTCAGCCCCGCGCGCCGACCGGATTAAGGAAGGGGCGCGGATTTTCCGGCTGGAGGTTGTACATCCCGCCGTTAAAGGGATCGACCAGCAGCCAGCCGGGAAAACCGCCCAGCGGAATATTACCCAGCAGATACCAGAGATTCGCTTTACCTTCGATCGGCAGCGTCACCGGCACGTAGCCCGGACTCTCCAGCATCACCTGATAGTGCTTTTTGCCGAAATAGCGGCCGGTGGACTTGGCCAGCTCGACGGTTTGTGGCGTATAGCCCTCTGCGACGGCGCGTCCATCCTCATCCTGCACGGTAAAACGCGCGCCCTGCGGCAGCGAGTCGATACGCACCGCCTGAGTCGACGAGCCGACAATCGAGGCGCAGCCGCTAAGCAGCAGCGCGGCGGCAAGGATAAGAAGTCGCTGTTTCATGAAGGCATCCGCTAAAGAGTCAGAAAGGGCAGTGTAAACCGCCCCTGCGCCGTTAATCGCTCTATCATCGCCTGTTTTCTGCGCTTTATTGCGGTTGACAGCCGTGCGCAATCGCCGCGATATCCTGCGGCGTGGTGCGGCAGCAGCCGCCGATCAGCCGCGCGCCAGCGGCGCGCCACTCGGGCAGCTTGTCATGCAGCGTGCAGCCCGAGGGCGCCGAGTGCCAGGTTTTGCTGCTGGCGTCGTACTGCTCGCCAGAGTTGGGGTAGACCACCAGCGGCTTGCTGGTCAGCGTCTGCAGCTGCTGGAGCGCAGGCGTCGCCTGCTCCAGCGCGACGCAGTTAATGCCCAGCGCCACGATCTGCGGCTGCGCCTGCAGGAAAGCCGCCACCTCGCGCAGCGGCGTGCCGTCGCTGATGTGCGCCGCATCGCGCAGCGTAAAGGAGAACCAGGCCTGCGCCTCGGGAAACTCCGCCAGCAGCGCGGTCAGCGCCTGCGCTTCGGCAAAGGAAGGCAGGGTTTCGCACGCCAGCAGATCGGCCCCCGCCGCCAGCAGCGCCTGCACGCGCGGACGGTGGAACGCCTTCATCTCTTCGTCCGGCAGCGCATAGTCGCCGCGATATTCCGCGCCGTTGGCGAGAAAGGCACCGTAAGGCCCTACCGATCCCGCCACCAGCAGCGCGGCCTGGCTGCCGCTTGCGGCGCGATAGTCGTCGCGCGCCCGTCGCGCCAGCTCAACGCTGCGGGCAATTAACTGCAGCGACTGCGCCTCGTCCAGCCCGCGCGCGGCAAAGCCCTGCGGCGTCGCCTGATAGCTGGCGGTAATAGCGACGCGCGCCCCGGCGGCGAAGTAGTCGCGGTGAACCTGATAGATCAGCTCGGGGTTTTCCATCAGCACCTTCGCGGACCAGAGGGCGTCCGCCAGGTTGCAGCCGCGCGCCTCAAGTTCGGTCGCCAGCGCGCCGTCCAGAATCAACATCTCGCTTTCAGCCAGCGCCTGCGTCACGGAATTATGCTGCATCTTTGGCCTCCTCAGCCTGCGTTTTTTTATGGGTGATAGCGTAAACCGCATAGCAGAGCAGCACAAAGGGAATGCCGCACCAGAGCGCGATGCGCTGCGAAGGATCGAACGCCAGCCCGACGCAGGCCAGCAGGCAGAGAGCGAAGCCCAGTATCGGCGTCAGCGGATAGAGCGGCGCGCGGTAGACCAGCTCGCTCAGCGCCCTGCCCTGCGCCAGATGATGACGGCGGAACATATAGTGCGATGCGCAGATGCTGAGCCAGACGGCGACCACCGCGAAGCCGGAGATAGCTGACAGCGCGACAAATACCGTGTCCGGCGCGATTACGCTGGAGAGCAGCGCCAGTACGCCGCCCAGCATGCTGACGGTGATCGCCAGCTGCGGCACGCCGCGTTTATTGACGCGGGCGAAGCAGCGCGGCAGCGTCTTTTCATTCGCCAGCGACCAGAGCATGCGTCCCGACGCGTAGAGCCCGGAGTTTGCCGCCGAGAGGATCGCCGTGAGGATAACAAAGTTAACGATATCGGCCGCCCAGGGAATGCCGATCTTTTCAAACACCACGACAAAGGGGCTTTTAACGATGCCCGCCTGCTCCATCGGGATCAGCGCCGCCAGCACCAGCACCGTGCCGACAAAAAAGATAATCAGCCGCGCCACCGTGGTACGAATCGCCAGCGGCAGCACTTTCTGCGGATTTTCGGTTTCGCCTGCGGCGATGCCGATCAGCTCGGTGCCGGAGAAGGCGAAGTTAACCGCCACCATGGTCATGATAATCGGCAAAATACCGTGCGGCAGCCAGCCGTGCTGGGTGAGATTGCTCAGCCCGGGTGCGGCGCTGCCATCTTTCAGCGGGATAAAGCCGAACATCGCCGCCGCGCCCAGCACGATAAAGGCGATGATGGTGACAACTTTGATCAGCGAGAACCAGAACTCCCCTTCGGCGAAGAAGCGCGTAGAGATGATATTCAGCAGGTAGATGGCGACGCAGAACAGCAGACACCAGATCCATACCGGCACCTGCGGAAACCAGTACTGCATACAGAAGCCTGCGGCGGTAAAGCTGGAGCCGAGCGCTACCGTCCAGGTGAGCCAGTAGAGCCAGGCGACGGTATAGCCGGTGGCCGGACTGAGATAGCGCGCCGCGTAGACGTGAAACGCGCCGGTTTCGGGCATCGCCACTGATAGCTCGCCCAGGCAGACCATAACCAGCCAGACCACCAGCGCGCCGATCAGGTAGGCAAGCAGCGTGCCTGCCGCGCCGGTTGTGGAGATAATATAGCTGGTATTGAAAAACAGCCCGGTGCCGATAACGCCGCCCAGCGACAGCATCACCAGATGGCGCGTTTTCATGGTGCGCTTAAATTGATCCCGTGACGGGTTTTCCTGCTCGCTCATCTTTTTTATCCATATGGACGTCTAAACATCTATATGGCAGGTTTATACGCGTCGCCGCCGGGAATTGCAACGTGATAAAAGATAAGGTTTTGCTAAAAAAGGTGCCATGCCCCGCGCTGACGGGGCGGGCGGCCATCAGCCAAAGACGCTTTGCAGATAGCGCTCCAGCGCGACGCGCGAACTGAAACCGTGGGGAATGCCGTAGTGCTCCTGCGACTCGCCCGCCAGATAGAGCGGAAAACGGGTGTAGTGATCGCAGGTTTTCACCTCTGATGCCGGTTCGGCGAACGGCTGACTCTTCTCTTTTAGCGTGGGGTGGATCACCAGCGCCGTGCGTCCCATACGGGCTTCGCGGTTAACATAGACATAGCTGTCACCACGGCGATAGCCGTAAGCTTTGGGCGTGACCTCGTCAACTTCGAATCCCGCCTTCTCCAGAACGCGCGCTACCTCATCGGGTCGTAAATACATGCTCTCTCCTCTCTTCTTTCAAGCTCCGCAACCTTACAACAGCACGCCGCCGTGCGGCTTTCGGAATTTCCCTAAACCCCGGCGCTGCCGATGCGTTTATCAGCGCATCGTCTACACTGAGTATTGCGTTTAAAATCAAAGGGAGCGAAAAAATGTTTAATCGAACCACTAAAAACGATGACATTGATGTTAACCAGGATGTGAACGATCTTGCTGATTCGCTGGAAGCGCTGCTGAAATCCTACGGCAGCGAAGCGAAAGATGAGGTGGACTCTGCGCGCAGTCAGGCGCAGGCGCTGCTGAAACAGACGCGCGCGAAGCTGAACGGCGGTCATAACCGCGTTTCGCAGGCGGCGCGCGATGCAGGCTGTCAGGTTGACGCCTATGTACACAGCAAACCCTGGCACGGCGTGGGCATCGGCGCTGCGGTTGGCCTGGTGTTAGGCGCGCTGCTGGTGGGTCGCCGCTAATCTCGTCAGACTCGACAAGGCCTCGCGCAAGCGGGGCTTTTTTTCGCCTCTTACCCGCCCGCCCCTCTTTACAAAATTATTTCCTCTGCCCCGATCCGCATGCCGCCTGGCGTTAGCCTTTTTTTGCCGATCTTTTGCCAGAATCCCTATATATAGTGCGCTTGAATTTTTATAACGCTATATCTAGTATTCTCTCTATCACCCAGCCACAAGATGCGAGCCGCGACGCCGTCCGTAACAGGGACCTTCGTCTGCGGATTATGCTACCTGGCCCATGACCAAAGGGAAATACGAATCATGCGCATTATTATTTACACCAAAGATAACTGTGTCCAGTGCAATGCGACGAAGCACGCCATGGATCGTCACGGCATCGACTATCAGCTGATCAATCTCGACGCGCAGCCTGAAGCCGTCGACAGCCTGAAAGCGCTCGGCTACCGCCAGGTGCCGGTGGTGATGGCGGGCAGCGACCACTGGAGCGGCTTCCGCCCGGACAAAATCGCCGGTCTGCGCCAGCCCGCGGCGGCGGGAGAGTAGCGCCATGTTTCCACTGGTCTACTTCTCCAGCCAGTCGGAAAACACCCATCGGTTTATTACCCGTCTTGGGCTACCGGCGCGGCGCATTCCGCTCGATCTCGCGGCGCGCCTGCATCACGACCAGCCCTATATTCTCGTCGTTCCCAGCTATGGCGGCGGCGGCAGTCGCGGCGCGGTGCCGAGACAGGTAATTCACTTTCTTAATGATGAATCGAACCGGCGCGGCATTCGCGGCGTGATCGCCGCGGGCAACCGCAATTTTGGCGAGGCTTACTGCCTGGCGGGCGACATTATCGCGCAAAAATGCCAGGTTCCCGTGCTCTACCGCTTTGAGCTGATGGGAACGCCGGACGACATCGCCACGGTTAAAGCGGGAGTAACCCAATTTTGGCAACAACAGACACCCTCAACGGCGTAACGCTCGACTATCACGCGCTAAACGCCATGCTGAACCTCTATGATGCCGACGGCCGCATCCAGTTCGGCAAAGATCGCGAAGCGACGCGCCAGTTCTTTCTGCAGCACGTCGCGCCGAATACCCGCACCTTTGCCAGTGCAGCAGAGCGTCTGCGCTATCTGGTCGAAGAAGGCTATTACGAAGCGGCGGTGCTGAATCAGTACGATTTCGACTTTCTGTGCCGTTTACATAACGAGGCGGCGGCCTGGGGCTTTGAATTCAAAACCTTTCTCGGCGCGTGGAAGTTTTACACCAGCTACACGCTGAAGAGCTTTGACGGCAAAAGCTACCTGGAAACCTTTGAGCAGCGCGCCTGTATGGTGGCGCTGACGCTGGCGCAGGGCAGCGAGACGCTGGCGCGCTCGCTGCTGGAGGAGATGCTGAGCGGCCGCTTCCAGCCTGCGACGCCTACCTTTCTGAACTGCGGCAAACAGCAGCGCGGCGAGCTGGTCTCCTGTTTTCTGCTGCGCATCGAAGACAATATGGAGTCGATTGGCCGCGCGGTGAACTCCGCACTCCAGCTGTCAAAACGCGGCGGCGGCGTGGCATTCCTGCTCTCTAACCTGCGTGAAAACGGCGCGCCGATTAAGCGCATCGAAAACCAGTCTTCTGGCGTGATCCCGGTGATGAAAATGCTGGAGGACGCCTTCTCCTACGCCAACCAGCTTGGCGCGCGTCAGGGGGCGGGCGCGGTGTGGCTTAATGCGCATCATCCCGACATTTTGCGCTTTCTCGATACCAAGCGGGAGAACGCCGACGAGAAGATCCGCATCAAGACGCTGTCGCTCGGCGTGGTGATCCCCGATATCACCTTTCAGCTGGCAAAAGAGAATCGCCAGATGGCGCTGTTCTCGCCCTATGACGTGGAGCGGATTTACGGCCAGGCGTTCGGCGACATCAGCATCAGCGAGAAGTATGAGGAGATGGTGGCGGACGATCGCATCCGCAAGCGCTGGATCCAGCCGCGCGACTTCTTCCAGACGCTGGCGGAGATCCAGTTTGAGTCCGGCTATCCCTACATCATGTATGAGGACAGCGTAAACCGCAGTAACCCGATCGCCGGCCGCATCAATATGAGCAACCTCTGCTCGGAGATTTTGCAGGTCAACAGCGCCAGCGAGTTCAACGACGATCTCAGCTATCGCCGCGTCGGCAAGGATATCTCCTGCAACCTCGGCTCGCTAAATATCGCCCACGCGATGGATTCGCGCGATCTCGCCAATACCGTGGCGGTCGCGGTGCGCGCGCTGACGGCGGTCTCCGATATGAGCCATATCGGCTCGGTGCCGTCGGTGGCCGAAGGCAACCAGCGCTCGCACGCCATCGGTCTGGGCCAGATGAACCTGCACGGCTATCTGGCGCGGGAAGGGATCGCCTACGGTTCGCCGGAAGCGCTCGATTTCACTAACCTCTATTTCTACTGCGTGACTTACCATGCGCTGCGCACCTCTAACCAGCTGGCGCGCGAGCGCGGGCAGCGTTTCGACGGCTTTGAGCGCTCGACCTACGCCAGCGGCGGCTACTTCGACAAATATGTCGAGCGCGACTGGCTGCCGCGCACCGAACGCGCGGCGCGGCTGTTCGCCGAGGCGGGGATTGCGCTGCCGACGCGCGCCGACTGGCAGGCGCTGCGCGAGGCGGTGATGGCGCACGGTTTATATAACCAGAACCTGCAGGCGATTCCGCCCACCGGCTCGATCTCCTATATCAACCACGCCACGTCGAGTATCCACCCGATCGTGTCGCGCATTGAAATCCGCAAAGAGGGCAAGACCGGGCGCGTTTACTATCCCGCGCCCTTTCTCACCAACGAGAACCTCGATCTTTATCAGGATGCCTATCAGATCGGGCCGGAAGCGATTATCGATACCTACGCCGAAGCGACGCAGCATGTGGATCAGGGCCTGTCGCTGACGCTCTTTTTCCGCGATGACGTCACCACCCGCGATATTAACAAAGCGCAGATTTACGCCTGGAAGAAAGGCATCAAAACGCTTTACTACATTCGACTGCGCCAGATGGCGCTACAGGGCACGGAGGTGCAGGGCTGCGTATCCTGCGCCCTGTGATGGAAACTATGCGACTACAACAGATTCAGGCGATTAACTGGAACCGTCTTCAGGACGAGAAAGATCTTGAAGTGTGGAACCGTCTTACCAGCAACTTCTGGCTGCCGGAAAAGGTGCCGCTGTCGAACGATCTGCCCGCCTGGCAGACGCTGGACAGCCAGCAGCAGCAGCTCACTATCCGGGTATTTACCGGGCTGACGCTGCTCGACACCATTCAAAACGTCATTGGCGCGCCGGGCCTGATGCCGGACGCGCTGACGCCGCACGAAGAGGCGGTGCTCTCCAATATCAGCTTTATGGAGGCGGTACACGCGCGCTCTTACAGCTCGATTTTCTCAACGCTCTGCAACACCAGCGACGTCGACGCCGCCTATCAGTGGAGCGAAGAGAATGAGGCGCTGCAGAACAAGGCGCGCATTATTCTGCAGCACTACCGCGCCGACGACCCGCTGAAGAAAAAGATCGCCAGCGTGTTTCTCGAGTCGTTTCTGTTCTACTCCGGCTTCTGGCTGCCGATGTACTGGTCCAGCCGCGGCAAGCTGACCAATACCGCCGACCTGATCCGCTTAATCATTCGCGATGAGGCGGTGCACGGCTACTACATCGGCTACAAGTATCAGAAAGCGCTGGAACAGGTGGATGAGCCGCGCAAAGAGGCGCTGCAGCAGTTCGCCATTGATCTGCTGCTGGCGCTGTATGAAAACGAGGTGGTTTACACCGAAGCGCTCTATAGCGACGTGGGCTGGGCCGAGGAGGTGAAAACCTTTTTGCACTACAACGCTAACAAGGCGCTGATGAACCTGGGCTATGAGGCGCTGTTCCCGGCGGATATGACAGCGGTCAACCCGGCCATTCTCGCCGCGCTTTCGCCTAACGCCGACGAAAACCACGATTTCTTCTCCGGCTCTGGCTCCTCCTACGTGATGGGCAAAGCGGTAGAAACCGAAGACGAAGACTGGGACTTTTAATGCGCTGATGTCGGGCCTGCCGCGGCCCGGCATTATTATCTTCGCCGCGCCCCCTGCTCAGTCTGGGGCGACCTTCTCTGCCCCTCTCTTTCTGCGCCAGCATTTTCTGCTGATGCGACTGGTACGTCCTGTCAATTTACCCATCAATGAAATAGTTTTTTGGGTTACTATTACCCGATTATGATTATTACTCTCTGCGCGCTCTCTACATGAATGTTCATCGTCATACGCTAACGCCTGCACTGGTGTTGCTGATGTCTGTCGCCACCGGTCTTTCGGTGGCAAGCAACTACTATGTTCAGCCCCTGCTCAATACCATCGCCCAGAACTTTGATCTTTCCGTCAGCATGGCGGGATTTATCGTCACCACTGCGCAGCTCGGCTACGCCTGCGGCCTGCTGCTGCTGGTGCCGCTGGGCGATATGCTTGAGCGTCGCGCCCTGATCGTCGGCATGAGCCTGCTGGCGGCTGGCGGCATGGTGATGACCGCCACCTCCTCTTCTTTTACGCTGCTGCTGCTGGGCACGGTGCTGACCGGCCTCTTTTCAGTGGTGGCGCAGATCCTGGTTCCCCTCGCCGCAACGCTGGCGCCGCCGGAGAAGCGCGGCAGAATCGTCGGTACGGTGATGAGCGGCCTGCTGCTCGGCATTCTGCTGGCGCGCACCGTCGCGGGCGCGCTGGCGCAGCTGGGCGGCTGGCGTACCGTTTACTGGACCGCCAGCGTCCTGATGGTACTGATGGCGCTGGCGCTGTGGCGCTTTCTGCCGCAGGTGAAACCCACGGTGTCGCTAAACTATCCGCAGCTGCTGAAATCGATTTTCCAGATCTACCGGGCGAATCGCGTTATTCGCACTCGCGCCTGGACCGGCTGCCTCTCTTTCGCCAACTTTAGCGTGCTCTGGACGTCGATGGCCTTTCTGCTCGCCTCGCCGCCTTACGGCTACTCCGAAGGCGAAATCGGCCTGCTGGGACTGGTCGGCGCGGCGGGCGCGCTGGCCGCGCGTCAGGCTGGCTCGCTGGCGGATAAAGGCAAAGCCAAAATGACCACCACGCTGGGCCTGCTGATTATGCTCGCCTCCTGGGGCATGACGGCGATGGGTGCGCACTCGCTGGCGGCGCTGATTGTCGGCATACTGCTGCTCGACCTGGCGGTTCAGGGGGTGCATATCACCAATCAGAGCGTCATCTATAGCCAGATGCCCGAGGCGCGCAATCGCCTTACCGCTGGCTATATGACCAGCTATTTTATCGGCGGCGCGTTCGGCTCGCTTCTCTCCGCCAACGCCTTTCACCTTGCCGGCTGGTACGGCGTGTGCGCCGCTGGCGTGGTGATGACGCTGCTCAACCTGCTGATTTGGTGGCGCGGTTACCGCTTCGAAGCCCCCTTAAGTAAGTAAATAAAATACCAAAGGTGTGATTGAGTCTGGTCACGAATGGTTAGTTTTGTTATCGTTAGCAGCAAACCTATTCACACAAGTTATTTTTTCTTGCGAAATTATTTAGCCTGCAAAAAGTTTCTTTTCGTTTTGATATCGTGCCCTGCCGCAACAAGCGGCAGAGGGCGAGGGTTTCGTGCCCAGGGTCAGGGAGCGGCCTGGAACCATCTGATGACGACAGTGTGATCTTCTGAACAATTGCGCGGAGTAAAAATGACTACGCTTAATCTGTCACCATCGTTACTATATTAGTTGCAACTAGTGAGGTTTTTTTATAATGGAAAGTTCGTTTACTCCCATTGAACAGATGCTTAACATCCGCGCAAATCGCCACAAAGATTTCCCGCTCCACGAAATCATTCTGACGCGTCTGTGCATGCACATGCAGGGAAAGCTGCTGGAAAATCGCAATAAGATGTTAAAGGCGCAGGGAATTAACGAAACCTTATTCATGGCGTTGATCACGCTGGACGCGCAGGAAAACCAGAGCATTCAGCCCTCCGAGCTGAGCGCCGCGCTGGGCTCTTCGCGCACCAACGCAACGCGCATCGCCGATGAGCTGGAGAAACGCGGCTGGATCGAACGTCGCGAGAGCGATAACGATCGTCGCTGCCTGCATCTGCATCTCACCGAAAAAGGTAATGAGTTCCTGCGTCAGTTGCTGCCGCCTCAGCACCAGAGCCTGCAGTATCTCTGGTCTTCCCTCTCAACTGACGAGAAGACGCAGCTGGAAGGGATTACGCGTAAGTTGCTCAATCGTCTGGACAAAATGGACGAAGATCAGGTCATCGCCTCCCTCTCTCGCTAATAGCAAGAACTGCGACACAATCACCTGTCGAAACCGTTATTTTAATCCCCTTTTATCCGGCCAGCGCCTTGTCGCTGGCTTTTTCGACTCGGGCTCCGTGAAAAGGAACGATCGCGTCCCGGCCTATGAAACAGTTGGAGAGTGACATGAGTGCAACGGCAGAGGCGCAAAGCCCGCAACAGCCAGCCCAAAAAAAGAAGACGCGTAAAAAATTGCTGATTCTGCTGGCGCTGCTTTTTGTGCTGGCAGGCATCGTCTGGGGCGTCTACTGGTTTCTGGTGCTGCGGCATTTCCAGGAAACAGACGACGCCTACGTGGCCGGAAACCAGGTGCAGGTCATGGCGCAGGTCTCGGGCAGCGTCAACAAGGTCTGGTTTGACGATACCGATTTTGTGAAGAAAGGCGACGTGCTGGTTTCGCTGGATAAAACCGACGCCGAACAGGCGTTTGAAAAAGCGCAGACCGCGCTGGCCACCAGCGTGCGCCAGACGCATCAGCTGATGATTAACGCAAAGCAGTATCAGGCGAGCATCGCGCTGCAGCAAACCGCGCTGGCGCAGGCGGAAGCCGATCTGAAACGCCGCGAGCCGCTGGGCGCCTCTAACCTGATTGGCCGTGAAGAGCTGCAGCACTCGCGCGACGCGGTCGCTACCGCGAAGGCGCAGCTCGACGTGGCGGTGCAGCAGTACAACGCCAACCAGGCGATGATCCTCAACACCTCGCTGGAAAATCAGCCGGCGGTGAAACAGGCCGCAGCGGAACTGCGTGATGCCTGGCTGGCGCTGCAGCGTACCGATATCCGCAGCCCGATGGATGGCTACGTGTCGCGCCGCAGCGTGCAGGTCGGTGCGCAAATCAGCACCAGCACGCCGCTGATGGCGGTGGTGCCCGCTACCAACCTGTGGATCGACGCGAACTTCAAAGAGACGCAGCTGGCTGGCGTCCGCATCGGACAGGACGCGACGGTAGTGGCCGATATCTACGGCGACGACGTGGTTTACCACGGCAAAGTGGTCGGCCTGGATATGGGCACCGGCAGCGCCTTCTCGCTGCTGCCTGCGCAGAACGCGACCGGCAACTGGATCAAAGTGGTTCAGCGTCTGCCGGTGCGTATCGAGCTTAACCCGGACGAAATCGCTAAACATCCGCTGCGCATTGGCCTGTCGACGCTGGTGAAAGTGGACACCACGAATAAAGATGGCAGCGCACTCGCCACCAGCGTTCGCCAGCAGGCCGCCTACAGCAGCAATGCGCTGGCGATCGATCTGGCGCCGGTGAACCAGCTGATCACTGAAATCGTTCGCGCCAACGCCGGATGATCACGCGGAGGCTGTCATGGCACAAAAACCGCTAGAAGGCGCGCCGCTGGTCCTGATGACCATCGCGCTGTCGCTGGCGACCTTTATGCAGGTGCTGGATTCGACCATCGCTAACGTCGCGATTCCGACCATCGCAGGCAATCTGGGCGCCTCTAACTCGCAGGGCACATGGGTCATAACCTCGTTCGGGGTGGCGAACGCTATCTCCATTCCGATTACCGGCTGGCTGGCAAAGCGCGTCGGCGAGGTGAAGCTCTTTACCTGGGCGACGATCCTGTTCGCCCTCGCCTCCTGGGCGTGCGGCATGTCGGAAAGTCTGGAGATGCTGATTTTCTTCCGCATCCTGCAAGGTATCGTCGCGGGTCCGCTGATCCCGCTGTCGCAGAGTCTGCTGCTGAGCAACTATCCACCCGCGAAGCGCAGTATCGCCCTTTCACTCTGGGCGATGACGGTGATCGTCGCGCCGATCTGCGGGCCGATTCTCGGCGGCTGGATCAGCGATAACTACCACTGGGGCTGGATCTTCTTTATCAACGTGCCGATCGGCGCGGTGGTGGTGATGCTGACGCTGCAGACGCTGCGCGGTCGCGAGACCCGCACCGAGGTGCGCCCTATCGACGTGGTGGGCCTGGTGCTGCTGGTGGTGGGCATCGGCTGTCTGCAGGTGATGCTGGATCGCGGTAAGGAGCTTGACTGGTTTAACTCCACCGAGATTGTGGTGCTGACGGTGGTCGCCGTGGTGTCGCTGGCGGTGCTGCTGGTGTGGGAGCTGACCGACGACCACCCAATTGTCGATCTGGCGCTGTTTAAGTCGCGCAACTTCACCATCGGCTGTCTCTCTATTAGCCTGGCCTATATGCTCTACTTCGGCTCGATTGTTCTGCTGCCGCAGCTGTTGCAGGAGGTCTACGGCTATACCGCGACCTGGGCCGGTCTGGCGTCCGCGCCGGTAGGGATTATTCCCGTGATCCTGTCGCCCATCATCGGCCGCTTCGCCCACAAGCTGGATATGCGACGGCTGGTGACCTTCAGCTTTATTATGTACGCCGTCTGCTTCTACTGGCGCGCCTATACCTTCGAACCCTCGATGGACTTCGGCGCATCGGCCTGGCCGCAGTTTATCCAGGGATTCGCGGTCGCCTGCTTCTTTATGCCGCTCACCACCATTACCCTTTCGGGACTGGCGCCGGAGCGGCTGGCGGCGGCGTCGAGCCTGTCGAACTTCGTGCGTACCCTGGCGGGCTCAATCGGCACCTCGATTACCACCACGCTGTGGACTAACCGGGAATCGATGCATCACAGCACCTTTACCGAGTCGATTACCCCCTACAACACCAATGCGCAGCAGATGTATACGCAGCTGGAAGGAATGGGGATGACGCATCAGCAGGCCTCGGCCTATATCGCTCAGCAGATCACCAACCAGGGGCTTATTATCTCCGCCAATGAGATCTTCTGGGCCTCGGCCGGGGTGTTTTTGATTCTGCTGGTGCTGATCTGGTTTGCCCGGCCGCCGTTTGGTTCCGGCAGCGGTGGCGGTGGCGCGCACTGATTTTGCCATCGGCCCATGCCACGGGCTTCGGCACAAAGCCTTACAAGAGCAGAAACAAAAACGGGCCTTTCGGCCCGTTTTTTTATGCGTTCTGGCGCCACCATTCGGCAAGCAGAATACCGGTCGCCACCGAGACGTTGAGGCTTTCAACGTTGCCGGTGCCGCCGATGGAGAGGCTGATATCGCCCTGCTGGAACGCGCTGTCGGACAAGCCTTCGCTCTCCTGGCCCAGCACCAGCACCATCTTCGCCGGCAGCTCGGCTTTCGCCAGCGGCGTGCCCTCATGGCTTGACGTGGTAACGATGGTGTAGCCCGCCTTGCGGAACGCTTCCAGACCGGCGGCAAAGCTCTCGCCGCTGATCGCCTGAACGTGTTCTGCACCGCCTTCTGCGGTACGCACCGCCGCGCCCGACTCCAGCAGCGAGGCGTCGTTCACCAGCAGCCCCTTAACGCCGAAATGCGCGCAGCTGCGCATAATGCCGCCCAGGTTGTGCGGGTTGCTGACATCTTCCAGCGCCAGCACGCAATCTTTCTCACCGGCCTGGCTCAGCCACTCGCTGACCGCCATGCCCATGCGTTTTTTGATAATAAAGCAGACGCCGCCGTGGTGTTCAGTGCCCGAGGCTTTCGCCAGCTCGGCATCCTCGACAACGTGATAGGCTTTGCGGTTCGCCGCCAGCCAGCGCAGTGCGTCGCGGAAACGCGGCGTCACGCTCTGCACGAACCAGGCGCGTACGATCGCTTCCGGGCGGCTCTGGAACAGCGCCTGACAGGCGTTTTCGCCGTAGACGCGCGTCTCTTCCTGGCGCTGACGGCGGATCACTTCTGGATCGATAGCCACTTTGCCGCCCTGCTCCGGCTGTTTCTCCTCTGCGGACGTACGCTCGCTCGGCGAACGCGACACGGTACGCCAGGGTGAGAAAGCCTCATCGCTGCGCGGTTTGCGGCTGCCCTCGTCGCTGCGAGGACGGCGTCCGCCTTCATCGCTGCGCGGCTTGCGGCTGGCACCCTCTTCGCTACGGCGGCCAGAGGAACGACGCGAATCTTCCTGACGGGCTGGGCGGCCACCCCCTTTACCGGTACGCGGGTTCGGCGCGCGTGAGCCAGACTCGCCCTCATCTCGCACGTACATCACTTTTACCTTGCCACTTTTGCCTTTAAATTCGTCGTTCATCTGTTCCTCCTGCATTGAGAGCGCGCAGATTACCTGATGTATTAGCGCTTAGCTATCAACTATTGAACCTATTGGACAATCCAGTTTGAGGCCCGTTCGCAACCTTCTCATAATGGGGAATATTTACAAGACTGACACCTGCAAACCCTTTGAGGTAACTATGAATACGGTATGTGCTTCCTGTCAGGCAACCAATCGCGTTCCCCCTGAGCGCGTCGCCGATGGAGCTAAATGCGGCCGCTGCGGCAGCGATCTGTTTAACGGCGAGGTCGCTAACGCGACTGCCGATACGCTGGATAAATATCTGCAGGACGATCTGCCGGTAGTGGTCGATTTCTGGGCGCCCTGGTGCGGACCCTGCGTTAACTTTGCGCCGGTGTTTAAAGATGTGGCGCAGGAGCGCAGCGGCCAGGTGCGTTTCGTTAAGGTCAATACCGAAGCGGAACCCTCGCTGAGCGCGCGTTTTCGCATCCGCAGCATTCCAACCATTATGATCTTTAAAAAAGGCGAGATGGTGGACATGCTGAACGGCGCCATGCCGAAAGCGCCCTTTAATGAATGGCTGGATGAATCGCTGTAAATTCTGAGGTCATGCTCAGCGGGACAGAGCAGCCAGCTTCGATTACACTAACGTTTTACTTCTTCCGCTGAGCCATGACTGATAACGCCGTTCTCCGCCTGCGTGCGCAACGCCTTGCCCGCGCCACTCGCCCTTTTCTCGCCCGAGGCAACCGCGTGGTGCGCTGCCAGCGCTGTTTGCTGCCGCAGAAAAACTGCCTGTGCGCCACGATCGCGCCGCAGCGCGCGCGCAGCCGCTTCTGCCTGGTGATGTTCGATACCGAGCCGATGAAACCCAGCAACACCGGGCGGCTGATCGCCGACATTCTGCCGCAAACCGAGGCGTTCGGCTGGTCGCGCACCGAGCCCGATCCGGCACTGCTTAGCGCCGTGGCGCATCCCGACTATCAGCCGATGGTGGTGTTCCCCGCCTCCTATGCCGATCCCGGCCGCGAGGTGCTGAGCGCGCCGCCGCTGAGCGGCAAGCCGCCGCTGTTTATTATGCTCGACGGCACCTGGACCGAGGCGCGCAAAATGTTTCGCAAAAGCCCCTGGCTCGATGCGCTGCCGGTCATGTCGCTTAATGTCACCGCGCCGTCGCGCTATACCCTGCGCGAAGCGCACGGCGAAGGCCAGCACTGCACCGCCGAAGTGGCCGCAGCGCTGCTGGAGCAGGCTGGTGACCTGGCGGCGGCGCAGGCGTTGCAACAGCACTTCGACCGTTTCCGTCACGCCTATCTCGCCGGTAAACCGCACCATCCAGCGCATCAAGGCGCCATCGCCGAAAGCCTGTAGCGCCTGGGCGGCGCAAATGCTGGCGCGGCTCGCAGCCTGCGATCGTCGCAACGGCAATCTGGTTAAAAAGCGATTACAATCATGCCAGTCGACTTCGGGAGAGTGGGATGAGCCAACGCGGACTGGAAGCGCTGTTACGACCTAAATCCATTGCAGTGATCGGCGCCTCGGACAGGCCGGGACGCGCCGGACACTTTATGATGCGCAATCTGCTGGCGGGCGGCTTTAGCGGCCCGGTGCTGCCGGTGACGCCCAAATATAAAGCCGTCAGCGGCGTGCTTGCCTGGCCCACCATCGACAGCCTGCCTTTTGCGCCCGACCTGGCGGTGATCTGCACCCACGCGAAACGCAATCTCGACCTGCTGCAGCAGCTGGGCGAAAAAGGGTGCAAGGCCTGTATTATTCTCTCCGCGCCCGCCAGCCAGCAGGAAGAACTGAAGCGCTGCGCCGCGCAGTGGCAGATACGCCTGCTCGGCCCCAACAGCCTCGGCCTGCTTGCGCCCTGGCAAGGGCTTAACGCCAGCTTCTCGCCGGTGCCGATTGAAAAAGGCCGCATCGCCTTTATCTCTCAGTCGGCGGCGGTCTCCAACACCATTCTCGACTGGGCGCAGCAGCGCAACCTGGGCTTCTCCTGGTTTATCGCGCTGGGCGACAGCCTGGATACCGACGTCGACGATCTGCTCGACTTTCTGGCGCGCGACGGTAAAACCAGCGCCATTCTGCTCTACCTGGAACACCTGAGCGACGCGCGACGCTTTGTCTCCGCCTCGCGCAGCGCCTCGCGCAATAAACCTATTCTGGTGATAAAAAGCGGCCGCAGCCATCAGGCACAGGCGCTGCTCGGCACCCACAGCGGGCTGGACGCCGCCTGGGATGCGGCGATCCAGCGTGCGGGCCTGCTACGCGTCCAGGATACGCATGAGCTTTTCACCGCCGTGGAGTCGCTCAGCCATATGCGTCCGCTGCGCGGCGACCGGCTGATGATCGTCAGCAACGGCGCCGCGCCCGCTGCGCTGGCGCTGGACGAACTCTATGCGCGCAACGGCAAGCTCGCCGCGCTCAGTGAAGAAACGCTGGCGGCACTGGCGGCGCTGCTGCCGGAAGGTGTCGGACGCGGCAATCCGCTCGATCTGAAAGATGACGCCACGCCGCAGCGCTATGTCGACTGCCTGAATATTCTGCTAAGCAGCCATGAGCTTGATGCGCTGATGCTCGTCCACGCGCCCAGCGCGGTGGCGCCCGCCACCGAATCGGCGCAGCAGATCATTCAGGCTATCGCCGCCCATCCGCGCGGCAAGCAGGTGACGCTGCTGACCAACTGGTGCGGTGAATTTTCCTCGCAGGCGGCGCGGCGCGCCTTTACCCAGGCAGGCATCCCCACCTGGCGCACCCCGGAAGGCACGGTCACGGCGTTTATGCATCAGGTGGAGTATCGCCGCAACCAGAAACAGCTGCGCGAAACCCCGGCGCTGCCCGCCAGCCTGACGCAGGACAGCGCTCAGGCGCATCAGCTCTTGTCGCAGGCGCTGGCGAAAGGCGTCACTACGCTCGATACCCATGAGGTGCAGCCGGTGCTGCAGGCGTATGGCCTGGCGACGC
>NZ_JAKRNN010000034.1:0-22974 GCF_022346785.1 Pantoea sp. ACRSC | reverse complement strand
TGAGCGGATTCGCGTTTAAACTCTGCGCTGAAATTTCTTTTTTTCATTGAGGCACCTGTAATGTTCTGAGGTGAGCATATCACCTCTGTTCAGGTGGCCAAATTCAGTAAACCACTTCAATATTTTTCTAACGTCTCTTTTGCCCACGGATAAATACAGTAAGGCACATTGTCATAATCCATAATAAGCGCACTGGCACGGTAGACGATTTTCCTCGATGCTAAAGCACAAATCGCCCCATCATGCATGCTTCTGTAAATGGTAGGAAACTGCCCTTCTGTGAAGTGCAACAGACAATGTTTTTCATCAGGCGTGAGATTCTCTAACCGCTTCTTCCTACCTTTTTCAACTTCTTTTTTCCTTATAACCTCTTGAATACCCCCTATCAAGCGGCTAATAAGGATTGCAATCATCAATATCCATACTGGACCAATGTAGACCTTGTAACTCTCCCTGAACTCCTGAAGCCCAAGCGCTTTAGTAAATCCTTCAGGTGCAAACAGGATCATAGAGATGACAATCCCAACGGTAAGGAAAAGGCTTGTGGGTAGTTTCTTATAAGCATCTACAATATCGGAAAAATTAGGCAAAAGTCGCACCTTTTGATTTCTTATGGTATGCCTAATTTATAGCCGTTTATTGACCTTCAGACAATACTCACCTAATGCGCCGTGATGGGGTATTATCCTATCAGCGCCGTAGGCGTCATCTGTGTTGTGCTTTCACTCATTCTCTTATCAGGTAGCCGTTATAGTCCGGTGGCTGAAACCGTGGCAGAGCCAGATTCTTTCCCGATCTGGTTAGGATTCCCATCAATCGCCTGTTTATCCCCTGTGCTGTCTCACGACATGGCATTACGGAACACCGCGCTAAGTGTGGAATGAATGAAAGTTTTGGGATGATTTAGAGACGTGGGCTGCGTCATAGCTTTCAAGTTGAAAACTGTACGTGTTTGAAGCTTGGAACTACACGCCGCTATGAGATAGTATTCCCTGATCTGCCACTACTAACTACAGCGGCAATTTCTGGTGAGGATTTGGATCATTTCTACCATGCAAAGGAGTTCGATAATTTTTGCTAAAGCCAGTAATGACGGGCTTTGTAGATTGATCAAGGTACTGAATGCCGAAGGCCGGACTCATGGTTTAAGAATAATTTGCTGATAACTATAAATTTTCTGATTGTCGGCGTTCAGGGATATACGGTAAAAGTCCGTGATGGGCGATAATGCCTGGGTCTATCTCACTTACCGTAATGCCGGTATAGGCTGTCCAGCCATGCAGGCGTTTCACATACTGCATCACCTCCGCCGGAACCTTGGGGGAAAAATTAAGCACGATCTCTTCTTCCTCACCATGCCAGAGCGGCAACGTAGTCACTTCTACATCCGCGCGAATGCGCTGCCAGTCAGTCATCCTTAAACCGCAGATTTGCAGCAGGCTGAGTATATCGCCATTTTCGTCATCAAACGGCAAAACCTCAGGTATCACATTCACTTCAATAGAATGTGGCTTAATCTCAGGGATCTGCTTTTTCACTAACTGCTGTATACCCGCTAATAATTTCCCTGCCGCAAAGCGTGGCTTAAACCAGTGCAGAATTTCCCGCTGGAAGTTATCAAGACTAAAATCGTAATATCCCACTGATATTTCCAAACCAATAACTTCAGTATCAAAAATATCATTGGAAGAATAGGCTTCATTTATTGGAGGGTAAAAAATAAAATCAATCTTTTTATCCATCATAATTAACCTCAAAGAAAATAATAAAAAGGAGAGTGAAGATTATTAATGGCACCCATTAAATATAACCTATTATTCGTAAGCAAAAAACATAATCAATAAAAAATAATTGGTTATCGAACTTCACGCTTTATAAGTTCGATGCCATAATAAAAAGAGCAAATCTTAATAGAGAAGAGTACACCATGTCGGTTCCTACCTACGATAACTTTATTGAGCCTGTATTACGGGTATTACAGCAATCACCTACCGGAGTCGCCGCGAAAGAGGTTTATGAGGGAGCAGCCAACTTACTGCATCTCGATGATAGCCAGCGCAATGAACTTATCCCCAGCGGCCAACCGGTTTACAAAAATCGGGCCGGGTGGGCCCACGACCGGCTCAAACGCGCCGGACTATCCCAAAGCCTGTCACGCGGTAAATGGTGCTTAACCGAGGCAGGCTTCAACTGGCTTAAGCAGCACCCTTTTCCCCTGAGTAAAGCGCAGGTTGATCATCTGGCGTTTGATTTTATCAACGTCCGACTAACCACCCCAACGGATGCGGTTGTGCTGGACGATGATGGCGCACCGGACACGACTCTTTCCCCGCAAACCAGCAGCCCAGATGACCGCTTAGCGGAAGCTCTGGCAGAGATCCGCAGTGCGGTCGCCAGCGAATTACTGGAAAATTTACTGCAGGTCTCACCGAATCGCTTTGAAGTGATTGTCTTAGATGTGTTGCATAAGCTTGGTTACGGCGGCCATAGAGACGATCTTCAGCGTGTCGGGGGCACCGGCGACGGCGGTATCGATGGCATTATTTCTCTGGATAAACTTGGGCTAGAAAAGGTCTATGTCCAGGCGAAGCGTTGGCAAGGTACTGTTGGTCGCCCAGAACTACAAGCTTTCTATGGCGCACTGGCAGGACAAAAAGCCAAACGCGGTATCTTTATCACCACCTCAGGCTTTACCGCCCATGCGGTGGAATTTTCCCGATCCGTTGAAGGTTTAGTCCTGATCGATGGCAATCGACTGGTTAACTTGATGATGGATAATGAAGTGGGTGTTACCTCGCAACAGATTAAACTGCCCAAAATCGATATGGATTATTTTGAGCAGTAATACCAAGCGCTTGATTACCTTAATGGCAGCCCACCAACGTGGGCTTATTTTAGTGAGAAGACTTTTTAGCGCGTTTTTTTATCGTACCAGCAGCCAGTTTTTCAGCAGTAATTTTTTCCAGCAATGCTTCTGCACTATTGATCCCGCTAATCAACTCAGGGTTTTCCTCACGCCATTGGGCGGTTAATTCACCACGAAAGGCTTTGGCGAGGATGGATTGGGTTAGTTGATTAATATTTTTCATTGCCTCTATAGATTTTTTTTCAATTGTATCGGCGTACAAAAATAGCGCTTCTATCTTTCTCACAACTTTTTTTTGTAAAAAAATTGAAGGCAACCTAATTTTAAATTTTCTGAGATTTGATAAAGACACTGTTTTTTGTGCTGTGCCTGTTGCAACTCTCTGAGCATATTTAAACACTTCAGGTGATTTTAAATAAAAATATAGATATTTATAAAAAATCAATTCATGATTTGGTTTAATAATAGCTATATGCCTCTGAAAGCAAAATTTAGCATTATCTGTGATTACAACAGGAATACCAAAACTTCCTGTAACAGTATAAAGAATGTCTTTTTCATCTGGCTTTCTAATATCTTTCAAATTTTCATAATATTCCAATGGAACTCGTCTAACGACATTATCAAAATCAACAACCCCTTTATTAACATCAGAAATTACTAGAAAAGGTATACCAGAATTTGATTTTGGAGGAGCTTGATGATCCCCATCAGAAATACTACGGCAAATATCTTTTAACTCCATGTTTTTCAACGAAGAAAAATCATCTATTTCATAATCAAACTCTGTACTCAACACCGACTGCCTAAATCTTTTCAAAATTTCAGGGATATTTTCCAGCCGGGTTTTAATACTCTCCACGCGAGCCAAAAGGTCATCGAGTTTATCGGCGATTATTTTTTGTTCGGCATATGGAGGGAGAAGAAAAATAAATTTACTAAGATCCTCTTTATTGAATCCATTTTGAGCAGATCTAGATAACAATCTTAATGGTGATTGAAATTCTTCTGATTCAAGATAATATCGTATATACGATAAAAAAATCTCTTTCGGATATATAACTTTTGCAAGAGCAACATTATATGCTCCCTCTTGCCCAGTACAAATCCGGCCTAATGAAGCACCATATCTACCAATTAATAAATCTTGTTTGCTACATTTCTTCAGTTTTTTACTTTCAGGTATAAATGTTGGAACAGGTTTTTTACCAAAGTCCCTAATTTGTAGTAATCGAATATATCCATCTTGTTTTTCAGAGATAAATTCTGATTTCGGTGGTTGAGTCCCTCCTTGAACATCCAAGATATCGGTAAATTTTAAATTAATCCACCCACTAGGTAAGCTTACCTGACTCATGCTTTATCCTCACCAAATATCTCTTGTAACAACACCTTCTGCACATCAGCCTCTTCCCCTGCCCCTAACTCCCGCATCAATGCATCAAGCTCACCGAGGGCCTGTATCAGTTCACTCATGGCTTCTCCGGCTAATACAGCAGGCTCTGGTAGGCTGGCAGCATCGACGCTGCTATTATCCCGTAGCCAGGAGATATCCAGCGAATCGCCTTTGGTGTCGCGGATCCACTCCCGGGTAAAGACCCGCCAGCGGCTGGTTGTGAGGCGCTCGGCCACATTGTCATTTTCAGCCGTATCAGGGGCTTCAATTTCTTCAGCGTTAAAGCTCCACTCCCCTTCCTGACGCGGGCTATTGCCGGTGGGTGAGTCACCGAAAACGCCTTCAAAAGGTTTTAAATGGTTTTCATTGAACGGAGTGCGCTTGCCAAAGCTCGGCATATTGGTGCGCAGATCATAGACCCAGATATTTTGCGTACAGTTTTCTTCTTGGTATTTATCCGCCTCGGTGCCTTTGGTGAAAAACAGTACGTTAGTTTTCACGCCCTGGGCATAAAAAATACCGGTGGGTAAGCGCAGAATGGTATGCAGGTTACATTTATTCATCAGGTCCCGGCGCACATCAGTCCCGACCCCAGCCTCAAATAAGACGTTATCCGGCAAAACCACAGCCGCGCGGCCGCCCGGTTTTAGATTACGGTAGATATGCTGTAAAAAGGCCAGCTGCTTATTACTGGTGGGATAGGTAAGGTCATCCCGGGTAATACTGGCTTCGCCCCCCTTCGCGGTACCAAAAGGCGGGTTAGCCAGAATAATATCGGCTTTCGCCAGCGATTGCCCGGCCATACCCAAGGCATTACCCTGATGGACTACCCCTTCATCGTCCCCTTCCATACCATGCAGCAGGCAGTTCATCAGCGCCAGACGGCGGGTTGAGGGCACCAGTTCAACACCGACAAAGGCTTTGTTTTTCTGAAACTGCTGCTCTTTGGCGGTCAAATCATAGAGATCATCGGTATGAGACTTAATATACTGGTCGGCAGCGATTAAGAAACCGGCAGTGCCTGCCGCCGGGTCTTGCACCACTTCCCCCGGCTGGGGTTTGATGCAGTTAACCATGCTGTTAATCAGTACCCGCGGGGTAAAGTACTGCCCGGCTCCAGACTTGGTTTCACCGGCGTTTTTTTCCAGCAGACCTTCATATAAATCACCTAAGCCGTCTTTCTGGACACTAAACCAGTCAATTTGGTCCAGCGAGCGGATCAGCTGTTCCAGATGGCGCGGTTCACGCAGGCGGGTTTGGGCATCGGCATAGATGGCGGTAATCAGCGGGTCAGCATGCACCAGGTTACCTTCGGCATCTTTACCGGTCGAGAGCTTCAGCAGAATTTGTTTGTAATCATTCAGCAGGTTAATACCAGATTTTGCGTTTAAATCGGTCCAGCGGCAGCCTTCTGGCAAGGTGTGTTTATCCAGCGTTTCAGCTTCGGTGTTCTCATGCACCATCTTGATAAACAGCAGTAATACCAGCTCAGTGACATAGTCGCTGTAGTTAATGCCGTCATCACGCAGTACATCACACAGGTTCCAGAGTTTCTGGACGATTTCGTTATTATTGCTCATAGGACTTCCGAAGAAGGCCGGTAACCCGGCCTGTTTGCTGAAAAATTATGGGGAAGGGTAGCACGATCAGGCGGTTTTTGGAGCCCACAAGGTGTCGTTCATCTGCTCGAGAATGCTATCTAACTGGTCATCCAGTAACACATTGATTCTTTTCGCGCCTCCTGCATCAGAAAAGCATTGATTCACGAAGTGTTTATCCAATACCACTTCATGTACCAGCTGTTTAGCCAGACGCTCCAGCCACTTTTTCTGCACAGTGGTCCAGCGATGTTGGGCGTATATGCCATCCAGTGCCTGTTTGACGCGCTCTTCAAACGGTATTAGGGATTCCCCTAGGGCCGCCTGGCGAATATGGCCGATAATGGTGGCGGCAATATCCTGGTTACTCTCCGTGCGGATGGCTGAACGCAGACTAGCCTCACTGTAGCCCGCCTCATCCAGTAATAAGCGGATCTCTTTAAGCTGCTGCCGCGTCAAATCACGCGGACGATTTACCACCACCGATAAGGCTGCGGACTGGTTGAGGTTATTTTTGATAAACTCGCTAAAGCTCTGCAGATAGTCCGCCGGTTTCTGATAACGCCCGTAGTTTTGCTCTCTACTGATCAGCTCATCTTTATGGTCAGAGATCACCGGGCGATATTCACTGCCCAGCAGGGCCCCTACATCTTCAAGCTGCGTAATCAGATTACGGTGCTGTTTCAGAAACACGGAGGCTTGCTGCGGGCCGATTTTATGCAGATGCTGATGCAGATTTTTTGGCTCGACGCCCCATAAGGCTTCCAGCTCGTTTAATTTTTCACGCACCTCCGGCTGCCTGTCGGCTTTGCTTTCGGCTTTACGCAACACCCGCATCACTTTCTGACTCAGCTGATTAAGCAGGCTATCCGCTTGCGTTTCCATGGCGCTATCCCCTGGCGTGTTGAGGGCGGTGGCCAGCACCTCATCATTGGCAAGCTCTTCAACCAGCTGTTCAATACTGACTCCGGCATTTTTTACCAGCGGTTTCATCGTGTTGACATCTTGCAGCGTGGCATAGAGATCCACCGGATCGTGGATCCAGAATACGGTTTTACCGATCTCATCGCAGCGTCGTGTTGCCCGGCCAATCATCTGCTCATAGAGAATGCGGGACTTCACGCGCCGCAGGAACACCAGGTGCGTGATAGGCGGGACATCAATCCCGGTGGTCAGAAGGTCTACCGTAATGGCAATACTCGGATAACGTTCATTTTTAAAGCGTTTAATCAGTTTACTCACCTGATCACTTTTACCGGTGATTTTTTGTATCGCGGCCTGATTAAAATCAGGATGGATATCGCCCATCGCAGTATCCAATAAGCGTTTAACCATATCCGCATGGGCATCGGTGGCGCAGAAAATCAGGGTCTTTTCATTCCCGGCAGGATCGATCTCTTTCGCTAACTCTTCACAAATCACCCGATTAAACTCTTCGGTAATCACCCGGCGGTTAAAGGCCTCGATATCAAAATCGAGCTCATCTTCCAGTTCACTGATATCCACTTCACCGGTTTCGGTGTCAATGGCACTGACCTCATCCCCTTTCTCAAAGTGAATACCATGCTTACTGAGCAGAGTGGTATAGCGAATCGGCGGTTCATGGTCGATGAGCCAGTCTTCCGCCACCGCTTCGCGATAAGAATAGGTATAGACCGGATGACCAAAAATCTCGCTAGTATGCCTGGCTGGCGTAGCCGTTAAGCCAATTTTTATCGCATCAAAGTAGTCCAGCACCCGACGATAACTGGAGAGATACTGAGCATTATCGCGGATAGCCAGTTCGCCCTCGGTCATCTCCTGATCGAGGGTATATCCCCGGTGCGCCTCATCGATAATAATGCAGTCAAAGGTATCCACCGCGGGTTGATTGCCTGAACGATAGATACGACTGACCATCGCCTGCACCGTGGCCACCTGAACACGGGTCTCCGCCTCAGCCGCCATATCCCCCAGCTCAGCAACATTGTAGATCTGCGACAGGGTCTGGTTCTGCTCTAATGAAGCCTCTTTAAAGGCATCCTGAGCCTGTTCCCCGAGGGCTGAACGGTCAACCAGAAACAGAATACGTTTAAAGCGCTCTGCTTTTAAAAAACGATAGATCAGGCCGATAATAGTTCGGGTTTTACCGGTGCCGGTGGCCATCGCCAGTAGCGCTTCTCGTGCCCCGTCTTCCAAGGCCGATTCCACCGCTTTAACCGCTTTTTCCTGATAATCACGCAAGCCAAGATAGCCAAAGGGTTCATTATGCAGTTTGGCTTCAGCTTCGGCGCGGCTGCGATGGAGGCGGTCTATCAGACCTTCAGGGGTAATAAAATTTTCTAACGGGTAGCCAGTGTTATCCGCGGAGCGGACATCCCGAAACCAGGTCCCGGAAAACTCTGCCGACTGCTTAATATAAGGGCGTCCATTACAGGAGAATACAAAGGGGATCTCGAATACCTCTCCGGTACCATCATCCCAACCTGCCATTAACCCCTCCTCCTTCCAGGCGGGTGTTAATGAGGCATCAAACTGAAAGCCTTTGCTATAACGCTCAGCTTGAGGAATTTTCCCGGCGACATTTTCATTTTTCTTTTTCGCTTCCACTGTCGCGATGGGGATAAGCCCGCAGAATAAAACGTAATCGGCTCTGCCTCGCTCACCCTTCAATGAAGTGGGCCATTCAGCAATGGCTTTGTTCACCCCTTTTTCTGGCCGAGCACCTTTTTGGTAGGTCAGTTCCTCAGAATCTGCCAGCCAGCCCCACTCATTCAGCTGTTGGTCAATCAGAATACGCGTCAGCTCTTCGGTCATCACCTGCTTACGGGCTGAACTGGACTTCCGATTAAACGCTTTACGCTGGTCAGTGACCACCTGTTGCGCCTGCTGGGCAAGCTGTTCCTGCAGGGCCTTTAACTTAGCGTCATACTCCTTTTGCAGGCGCAGTAAATCTTGCTGATTAATTTCCAACAGGGTTTGCTGTTCCCGCGCTTCCTTGTCCATCGCCTCGGCCAGTTGGGCATACTCTTCTTTCTGCTGCTTGAGTAATGCCTGTAGCTGTTCGCTGCTTTCTAGCTTTTGATTGGTGGCCAACAGCGTCTGTTTCAGCTTTTCAATGGCGAGCTGAGACTGGGTTAACTGAGTACTGGGGTCATGGGGCGCGGTAAAGGGGCCGGGATTAAACCCGCTTCCGGCGTTACCAAAGGTTTGATGAAACCAAATCGCTAAAGCACGAGCGATGCGCAAGGCATCCATCGCTTCCCGGTGTTTGGTTTGAAACTGATGGGTGGCTTTATTCCCTTCGATACGTAAAGTATGAAACAGCTGACGAATGGCCGGGTCGAGCTGTAGCTCCCTGTCCAGTCGATAAAGCAGTTCTTGTTGGCTGGGATTATCTTCAAGACTAATATTTAACCGCACAGCAATATTCTGAGCGAGCACTTCACCAAATTGGCGCAGTTTCATTAGCGTGGTGTTCGGATCGCTGGCAAACACCTGCTCAGCCGTTGTGGTTATCTGCACAAACAGCGGATCATATTCTTCCAAAAAAGCAAAGTTCGCTGATAAAGGGGGGATCGAGGTGGTCAACGTCAGGCTCCTCTCGCAATCACCCGTCACTTATTGCTGCCAAGCACCGGCTGAAAAGTTCGATTTTGGGAAATATCTCTCAAAATCATAGCGCTGTGCTGTTTTTAATCAAGGGATTAACCTTGCTTAAGCATCAATATCGTAGGAAATAATACAAAAGGTAATCATTGCCCAATATTTTCCCGACAGAATGCCCTTTTCTTATCGATAAACGCGGAAAGATATGGCTCATAGCGCAGAAGTAAAAATCTTTAATTAACAATAAATTAAATTTATTCCCCAGATTGTACGCCTATAGGGAAAGAAAATGGGGAATCACATAGTGACGAGGTTGATTCCCCGTATAGCGCTTAATTCACTATACGGGGAGAAAGGAACGACAGGAACGTATCGCCTTAAAGGGAATCAGCCTGAGACATCGGCTAAGAGAAAAAGGGCTTAGATATGAAACGCGATGCGCTTCCCAGTGGGTAACTCAACATCCAGACTAAGCTTGCCGCCCATCGCTTCAATATAGCGCTTTAGTGTAGCCAGTTTCAGGTCATTACCCCGCTGCTCCAGCTGAGTGATCGCTGGTTGGCTAACGCCCATCATTTCCGCCACATACTTCTGTGAAAGCTGCAGCTCTTCACGCATCATCTGCAAGCCGACCTCCAGGATCATTTCATCAGACATCTCTTTGATTCTGGCCTGGCTTTCAGGAGAGCGAGCGGCAATCGCATCATCGAGTGTTCTCATTGGTTTATCTCCAGATTTTTCAGGTGCGCTGTAAACTCATCTTCAGCAATACGCATCAGTTTCTCACATAGAGTCTGGGCAACTCAGGGCCATACATCTGTAACTTGCCCAAATCCGCCAGCACTTTTTCCTGAAGCGCGTCATCCTACTCGCTTAACCAATCATCAAATCGTTGGCTAAAAAGTACTGTCTACATACCATCCACTTATAAGCTATGACTTATAGAGTGATAATATAAGCTAAAGATTATATTATCAAGAGAAAGTGCATGGAATTACCCTCTGCACCGCTTCACATTACGCCACACCGATACGCTAATGTGAGTCATAGCCAGACCTAGAAGCCGCGGCACCTTTAGCCCTTCATTAACATCACATAACACCAGAACCTCGCTCAGAAGCCCCGTCAACCGGAGATGGTATTCGCTACGCATAGGCAATAAGCAAAACGCCTCACGGCAGGGCAATTTATTGTCCGGTCGTGAGGCGTTGGCCAACGAATGTAATGAGGCGGCAGGAAAAACCTTCTATAACCGTCATACTTCAAGCTGCAGATGCGTTGGCTGCAACTTAAATTATTTTGGGTATATCACACGAAAAGTTGATAAATCTAAAATCCCAAAAATATATTTTACATCAGTAAGATATATGAAAAAATTTACTGCTTTACGAGTAGTAGTTCTTCACCATTTTCTATTAACATTCCATCATCAATAAATTTTTTCACCCATCGGTGAAAGTGCTTAACCTCAATCCCTCGTTGTTTCAAATCGTCACGAAGCATTTTTTTAGTACATCTCCCACCGTCTGAAAAAATTTTATGAATCATTTCCCAAACAGCTTTATGATTATCAGTCAGGTTTGAAACATGTGATAATTCAGGGTATAGGTTTATTGCTTTTCGAGCATGATCAATGACCGCCAGAGAAGAAATCCTTTCGCCGTCACTATCTATAAACAACTCTGATTCATGCAATTTATAAGCATGACACTTTGGTTCTTCCGCGTCTTTCATTTTGGTACAGGACAAAATTAGCGATTGGTTTTCTTTATCTTTTTTCACATTAAATTCAACATCCAGTGCCGCTTTTAATGAACTTGAGCCTCGGGCACCTTTCGTTTCATCTTTACCTGAATGATGTACAAGAAGGACACTGGCTGATGTTCCATTTTTTATAGCATCACATCCAACAATCAGACGGCCCATATCTTGCGAGTTATTTTCATCCAGATTGCCATAACAACGTGCTAGCGTATCAAAAATAATCAATCTGACAGGTAATCGGCATTTCCCTTCAATGTATTTTATCCCATTCAGTAAATCACGCCGTTCTGAGGGATCGGCAGGAAACACCGGTCGGTTGACTAATATAAGATTACTGACTTTTTTATTGTAGATATTTTCCCATGCTTTTACTCTTCGGCTAACCCCAATCCCCCCCTCACCGACAATATAAATCACAACCCCCGGATTGACTCTATTACCAGACCACTCAATACCAGTTGCGATATGGCACGCCCACGATATAGCAAGAAAACTTTTATAAGATCCACTCGGCCCGTAAATACTGCATAAAGAATTTTCTGTTATATAATTTTTCATCACATAGCTATTTTGTTTATCATAGCCATCCGATCCTACGCTGATGGGTAGTTTGTTGATGACGTGTTCATGTCTGTTTCTGTTATTTTTTGCATGACTCATTTCTGATACCCATATTAAAATTAATTATATTCTGGCAATAGTTACCCACTGCCAGAAAAGACAGTTATTTTTTGGAAGTTAGATTATCGTAAAGAAGTGGCTATTTTATTCTGAACCCAGTCATTTACTTCACTCTCGATAAAAGCGACTTTACTTGCCCCTATTTTTATCTTCCTTGGGAATAAACCCTGCTTTATCAACTCATAAATACGCGGTCGTGAATAACCTGTGATATCCATAACCTGATTAAATGATAATAATTTTTCCATGACTACCTCTCGTTATAAATAAGTTATTTGTTATTTTCAAAAGAATACGGATGATGAAATTCATGGCTGATTTTTTCTAAATAATCAGACCACCACTGCATCATTTTCATCCTTTCCGGAATAAGTTCGGCTTTATGAATATAAGCCGCACGAACATTATTTCTTTCCTGATGACTCATCTGTCGTTCAATGGCATCCCGACTCCATTTCCCTGACTCAATAAGTGCACTACAGGCCATCGTACGGAATCCATGAGAACAAACATCTTTTTTGGTGTTATATCCCATCGTTTGCAATGCATGATTAATGGTATTTTCACTCATTGGTTTTTTGGGATAGTGATCACTGGTAAAGGCAAATATTCTGTTTCCGGTAAACTCCTTAATACTTTTAATTAATTTCAGTGCCTGATCACTCAATGGCACAATATGAGGTGTTTTCATTTTAGAACCACGATATGAAAATTTAACATCGGGTACTTCCTCCCTGATAGAGGGAATGGTCCATACAGCATTCTCCAGATCAAATTCATCCCAGCGCGCAAAACGCATTTCGCTCGATCTGACAAAGGTATGCAACAGGAATTGAATTGTTAGCTTCGTTAATTCCCTCCCCTTATATTCATCAATTCTCCTTAATAAATCAGGAAGTTTTTCCAACTCCAGAGCCGGACGATGGACTAAATTTTTCTTTATTAATGCGCCAGATTTATGGGCAATAGGATTAAACTCTAATAATCCATTATCAACCGCCAATGTCATAATAGAATTAATGCGTTGATAAATACGAGAAGCTAATTCTAAACGCCCTGATGTCTGAATGATTTTTACGGGCTGTAATAGCTCCTGCGCATTAAGGGACTTAATATTGCTTTCACCTAACTGAGGAAAAACCTCATCCATCAGGGATTTTAAAATACGCCGACTATGCTCTGGTGACCACTGTCGATTACTATCGTGCCACTGCATGGCGACTTCTCGGAAAGTTAAGACATTTTCCTGATCTTTTATTCCGCGTGGATCAATCCCTCTTGCTATATTGGCTTTATATTCTTCTCGTTTTTCACGAGCCAAAGCCAGAGGAACATATTTGTACTCACCAAATGAGGTCAAACGGTCCTCACCCTGGAAGCGATAACGTAATCGCCAATAAGCGCTGCCGCTGGATTTGAGCAATAGATATAGCCCTCCACCATCGGATAAGCGCGTCTCTCTTTCGATACTCTCCCCAGCTAATTTTTTAGCGTTTAACTCTCTCAGCTGTTTTTTGATAAATGCATCTGTCAGCAACATAATTAATTCTCCGATTGTATTTTTAGATACGAACAAATCTGGTAATCACTGGCCACATATCCAAGCTACTACGAGTGTTACCAGGGTCGAATAGCACTTTTAAAAAACAAATCAGAAAATATTAATAAATTGAATGAATGTAATTTTTAATAAAATAAAACCAACCATTAACAGAATATTATTCCGCATTAATAAGGGTTATCACAAAACAAAAGATTTAAATTCTTTTCACCTCAGGTAAGTTTTGGTGATTTCTGCTCTAAAATGGCCCATTTCCTGACTCACTACTTCCAGTGACTCGTCATAGGAACACCCATAATCTTGTAGCTCGGCCATACGTTCCTGGGCATAGCTGTGTCGCGTTCCATGGCTCCCCGCTGACCATCCCAATGCTCTGGTGCTGGCATTGCTGAATGATCGACTCCAAGATTGGCCCGCAGAAATCGCATAATATTGCTGATAATGAATGCCTCGGTCCGTCACCGTTACCGGTTCTGCTAATATCCTGCTCTCCAGCATTTCTGCTAATTCTGATGCGATATTGACTTCCCGGAGCAGCCCTCCTTTACCCTGGACTGTGTATGATACGCCGCCCCGCCCCATAAACTTCTTATCTGACGCAGGCCGGGCACTAGGTTCGCGATACCGCCATTCACGTAGAGAAAACAGCTCATGACTGCGTAATCCTGCGTTATAGGCAATACGCGTGGCTAAGCGGTTTTTGTCTGACTGGTGGGATGCAATAATTTCAATTTGTTCTGATGTATAGGATCTGGATGACAAGGACTGTTCATGCAGAGAACGAACTACTCTCAATGTTTGGCCATCGGGTAAAACTCGTGTCAGGTGTAGCATCATCGCCTGTAGGGCCTGACGTTCCATATCCAGACTTTTTTGGCCAACAGAGGCAGCCCTACTGTGGAGGAATTGGATTGCCATTTCCGGCGTGATGTCCTGTAGGTTCACTCCACCATTGGTTCTGAAATAGAGAGCAATACGTGTAAGTGCTGCCTGATAATTCCTCACTGTTCCGACGGAGCGAAAAGCAGTAACCTGCAAAACTTTCATTACGTTAGCAGCCTGACGTTTAGCTATGTCTCGATCCGTCTTTTCAGATGAAAATCTAGCCATGATGTTTCTCCAGCCAACGCGTAACCGTAGTTAAAACAACACAGACTCTTTTTTGTCTTAACCAACGCTGAATTTCAGCGGCAGAAGCTCCGTGATGTTTTAATGCGAGAATTTCTACCCGATATCTATCCAGACGTGATTGGTTACGCCGGTAAGGCCGTTTCCTGCGTAGCCTAGTCTCCTCCTGCAATTTTATGACTATCGTTTTTGCATCAAACATAATATAAGTGCCTACTAATAGTGAGTTGTAAGAACATCTGACCTGTAATGCTATAGCCAGCGACCACCATAGATATCATCATCCATAGCGCCTGTTCGCCCCGGTTTGCCTGATTCAGACGGGCTCGGACTGGTCTCGCCCCGAAATAGTTTTTATACGTTTTTGCCGCAGGAGATAGCACCCGCTAGATTGGGGTTCTGCGTTAGATTTAATAAATTTAAGAAAATGCTTATAAAACACCACATTATCAAGATAATGACACTGTGAGACGCACCTTCATATATTTAATATATTTGATAGATTTAAGGCTTGTATTTATTCATAACTTACTGAAAGTTACAAAAGCCATAGATTTGATACCTGTTTTGGCCAGGTTTTGCCGTTACAGCGAAGTTATGTGTCTGTTATCGGCCAGACTTTGCCATCAAAAGTTAATGTTGTCAGTATTAGCCCTGACAGCTCTCATGAGCGGCTTTCATGCTTTATAAGTTAGTAAAAAATAATAACAAAATCAACGTTGCATCAATTAAGTTGCGCATTTTGCCTTCCAGCCCTTGCCCCTCAAGGCCTTCAGGCCTTTTCTTTATATAACGCATAGCGTCATTGGGGGTAAAAACCTTGATCGAGTGAGCCTTCAGGCGATGCATTTTTTGTAAGCCTTCAGGCGTATGAAATTTTTTGTCTCTACTACCCGTAACATCATGATTTTTGATGACAATTATTTGAGGCTTATTTGCAGGTTAAACGACTGTCATTTGAGACTCATTTGCATGTCAAATGACTGCCATTTGGGAGTCATTTGAAGGTTATCTGAGCCTTTGTTAAAGAAGTGAAGGGCTGCTTTGAGCGAAAAGCGGGCATTAACGCCCAATTAAATTGTGAAGCACGTATTCACCATACTCAATTTGAATACCTTAATCACTAAATTTGAACCAAACTGAAAATGCCAAGCGTGCTGAGCCATTCTTAAATTGTTTGTTATATTTCAAGCACGACAGAGTCAATAGACAACCTTGAGTTATCAGAAATATCCTCGACAAACTCAGCCCACGTACCTCTCTCGACTCTTCGACTGCAATAATGCGAAGTAGCCCTAATGAAGCCAATAGCGACGTCATACAAATCTTGGATAAATTCTTCTATAATAGCTTCGTTGTTGTCACCGTAGGATAAAAATATAGAGTCACGATAGTTCGCTTTACCACGGTATCTAAATGCCTGAATAAGGAAATTAACTTGTCCTTTTTCTAGTGCGTGATCGCGAACTTCGCGAGCAGCTTTCGTGCGAAAGTTGTCAACACCAAGAGCTTTGAAATCACGAGAAGTTCTCACCCTCTCTTCTGTTTCCCACTTTTTGTAGCCATGAGTCCCCTTTAGATAGGAAACCAGTGCACCATGAGCAGTTTCATTATCATAAGCTCTATCATTCAGGTCGAAACGGTTAGCACCTCTATATGCAGCAATCTCGGCATCAGCAGTGTTTGAAACTAAACTAGTTAGAAGAAGATTAAATGGATATGGGATAAGTTTTTTTTCCGCGATATCTGACTGCCAAACTTTTGCTGTGGCTGTATGTGTCTCTTGAATAGAACCAGAAGATGCTGCAACCATCGCGCTAGCGGAAAAATAGATACTGTAATACCAAGAAATAATAGCTGAACGACATATGTCATATTTATCTTCGACATCTTTATTCATACTTTTCAAAGATGACAGATTATGTAAGGCCATCATTGTGTTCTCAAAAACAAGCGTATCAGCTTCACGATTGACAGGTCTACGTTGTACCCGAGCATATAAATCATTTAGTTTATCATCGGCACAAGCGCCACCGTTAACGACTTCGGCAAGGGCCCTCATCCAATTTACAGTCCCCTGAAACGCAAACCGGGGCTCTGCCTGATCACCGGCTTCAAATAGCCTGTCTAATAGCCACTTACTCATGATAAACCCTTGTAAATATGCGGTTATTCAGCGGAAAAATCTGTATCTAAACACGGACTTTTCCACGTTTGTAAATTTAATGTGTGGAACACTACATCGCTTTTGTATAACTGACAACAGCTTATAGGTACAGCCGGGAATTGTATTTGTTATAAATACGGATTAATCCACCTAACAAGTGGTGGCGATACCTTGATCCGGACAAGATATTTTTGCAGTGCAACAACGTCTGCAATTGGCACATAGCGGACAGAAAGCAAGACCCCAAGGTCCGCTATGAGCGATAAGCAGACGTGACATAATCGTATTATCCACCCTTACGAGCATTCCATTCGTCACGGGTAATTTCCCATAGCTCAGAATCCAGAATACCGCTGACATACGCTTTCTTTTCAGTCCTGATGAGCCGCATGCCACTGCTTTCTGAAATACGTTTGGAACGGTTATTGAGAGCCGCTTTCGGCGCACGCAATACAGTCTTATTTAAAGAATTAAACCAATAATCTGTAGCTGCATTACAGGCCTCGCGCATAAATCCTTTTCCCTGATGCTCCGGAGCTAACCAAAATCCTCGATTATTATCCTCAACATCATACAGACAGATTAAACCTACCAGGTTGTCAGGTGTTTCACGATGTCTGATAGTCCAGATCCAAGCGATTCCATTTGCTATATCAGGCAAGGCCACGTTATTGACATAATTCTCGGCACCATTATCCGGATAGGGCCATGGTACTGATGAAACCATGTACCGAACAATCTCCCAGCGAGGATAAAGTTTTTGAATTTGTGAGGAATCATCTGAGGATAATGGTTTTAACAGTAAGCGTTCTGTATAGAGTATAGGTATTGGCATCCGCGCTTTTCCTTCCTGAGCATAGTGTCTATTATTGTTTAAGCCATTAAATAGCTATCTCAATGTAGCTTGATATATAGAAAACATCCATACAATTGGTGGTGCGGTTAACAAAAAGACAGGGGCAGTTTTTGACACAGAACGGACGCTAATCTGCCTTTTAGCTGTACACTCGCAGATCGGTGTACGCATGAAGTAATTTACAGAACAGAGGTCATACATACTCTTGAACTATCGGTAGTACCAATTCTCACTACTAATGCTCATTTCTATCCAGCATATTTGCAACACAAAGCATATAAGGTCATTTTTTAACCAAAACTGTATACCGCCCTAAATCGAACTTGGGATATACATATTTATATCCCGCTTTATGCGATATACCCGCAGATACCATCAGATACGATGAGAATGAAAAATGAGCAGAAAAGAAGTAATTCACTGATTTTAGGCACAAAAAAAGCCACCCTTAGGTGACTTAATTTCGCATATGGTGCCGAAGGCCGGACTCGAACCGGCACGTATTTCTACGGTTGATTTTGAATCAACTGCGTCTACCGATTTCGCCACTCCGGCACGGAAGGGGATGCGGAAACGTTGAGGATTATACCTGCCGCGCGTCGCCATGCAAGCGACGACGCGGTAAACCCGCGCTAAGTGCCCAAAAAACCAGCTCCACCTTCAGTCCTGCTCCAACACCGCCAGTTGTATCACTCGCGCAGCCTTTTGCTGCGGCAGCGACAGCACCTTCACCCCTATTTTCTGCCCCCTGCCGCAGGCGAGCCTCTCCCTGCCCACCGCCTTTTCGGCTGTCTGGCATCAACGCCAGACAGGTCAGAAAATGCCTTTTTGCCGAATGGCTTTCATCTTCTGCGCCGGCGCGCTAAGGCTGCTCAGCGCAATCTCTTCCGTCTGGCCGTTTTTAGCACTCTCCGCGGGTATGGCGCCGCCGGACGCGCCAGAGCTTAGCTTGCGCAGCAGCCGGGTCTGCTGCTCCAGCAGCGTTTTCAGGTGAACGACCTCGCTGCGCAGCTGGGTCAGCTCTTCACGCGACGCCTCGTCCAGCGCGGTTGGCGGCTGTCGCTGTAGCGCGTCGCACATCAGCGCGCGCAGCTGACGCAGCTGCTGCTTGCTGAAATCCGCGCTCGCTTTTGCCGGGTCTGTCTCCACAGGAGCAGCCCCACCGGCAGCAAGCAGACCGGCGCTGGAAAGCTCCTGACACAGGCCATCCAGCGTCAGCCCTTCGCGCCCCAGCGACTCCGCAACATGGCTGCAAAGTAGCGGGTTGAGGAGTTGCAGCTGTAAGCCCGCCAGGTAAAGGGTGCGGTGGAAACGACGCATCTCCATCTGGCTGTCTTCAGGAGTGCCGCCCTGAAGCTTAATGGCCTGATGCCACTGTTTCAGCTGCAGCACTGCGCGCCGGTCTGCGCGCGAATGCTCAGGTGACAAATAAAGCGTAAAATTAACCCGCCGGACAGGCCCGTTACTCATCGACACCCACCTCTGACATATGCGGCAGGGCGACCTCCCCCACTTCTGAATCGGCATGGTAGAGGCAAATTTCCCGCGACAGCGCGCTCTGTGGATTATCGATGGCGATTACGCGATCCCCCAGCGTGGCGTAGGTATCGCGAACCGCCTGTTCAACCAGATGCGCGCCCCCGCCGACCAGATAAACGCGGTTCGGGTTTTTGGCGAACTTCTTCGCTTCATAAGCCACCTGATCCCCGAGCTCCTGAATCTTTATTTCAATCCGCTCCAGGATATCGGCAATGCGGGACTCATCGTTAATCACGCTTTTCACAAAATCGATATCATGGCGGCGCTTTATAAGCTCGTTTGCAACAAGGTAGCTGGAGTCGCTATCGGCGGCGGCTAACAGCTTACGCGTCGCGTCGGTCACCATGGCCACGCCAATTTCGTTGTTCCCATAGATCGCAGAGACATCATCAAACTCACCGACAATCACCCCCATATCGAGCGTGGTGCCGCCGCAGTCAATAACCAGCGATTTGGTGAACTCATTAACCTGTGAGTTAAGCAGGTGCGAAAGCGCCGCTGGCAGGCTTTCCGGCATCACCTGAACGTCTGCGATGCGAAACAGCTCTCCCTTATTCAGGGTGATATCCCGCATCAGATTGCGCCGCTTTGCCTCAATGCGGCTTTCGTTACGCTGGCAGTCGTCCGGGTTGTAGTACTGCGTAATAGGCAGGGTAACAATGATCTCAACCTCGCACGGCGCAATACCCGTCTGCAGCAGAGCGTGGTGAACGGCCAGCAGGTTGAGATCGTCATACTGGTAATCGATGTGCGTGGTAGAAAGCGCCTTGTCAGAGGTGGCGTCGTAGGTATATTTCGTTGTGCCTATGGTGTAGTTATATACCGACTGCCCGCGCAGCAGGGCGGCGCTTTTCCAGTCTTTGCGGAAGGAGTTTGGCGATACCACGGTTTTCAGAACGCCGTCCTGGATCCAGCTGATTTTGACGTTGGTTGAGCCATCATCGATAGCGAATTTCATACGTTGTGCAGTCATTATTTAAAGTCTCATTACAGGTAGGTTAACGGGCTATCCGCACGGCCTTACAGGACGCGTCGTGCCCCTAAATAACGTTGTTGCCAGAAATCACTGGTGAGCTGGCTAATACGGATAGTGAGTCCGGTTCGCGGCGCTTCGATAAACTGCCCCTCGCCAAGATAAACGCCGACGTGATCGGCCCCCGGCCGCTGGTTGATATTGAAAAAGATCAGATCGCCCTTCTTCAAATGTTGCTGTTGCACCCGCTTTAAGCGGTTATCCTGGAACATGCTGTTAGCCGTACGCGGCAGTTTTTGCTCGAGTACGTGATTGAAGGCGTAAAAGACCAGTCCGCTGCAGTCGAACCCTTCGTGCGGGCTCGCTCCGCCCCACTGATAGGGTTTTCCGAGCTGGCTTTTCAGGCGCTGAAGGACGGTGCGTAACTTTGTCTGGCTCTCTCTCACGCGGCGCTTCTCCCGCACCCGGTTCAGCATTTTCTCTGAGCCGCCGAGAACGCCAGGCTCCCAGCGCGGATGCATCGCCAGCATCTTTCTGTTGCTCAGGCGCTGCGCCAGTTTCCGCTCCCGCTCGCGGGATAGCTGGCCGGGGGTGGACGGCACCCCTGTTTTGCGCTTTTTCGCCTGCGCAAAAAGCCTGTCACGGTTCGCTTTACGCTGCTGCGCCTCTGCGGAGATTGTCGACCCGGATAAGGGCACGGGCTGCGCCTCGGCCGAGGCTAGCGGGCCGGCCAGAATAGCTATCAGGAAGAAAGCGCGTAGCAGAGCGACAGGATAAGTCCTTACGGGTAAGAGCTGGCGGAGAGGAGGGAAAGGTTTCACAGCGCTAATCTGGACGTTACTGAGGATGGTTAAGCTTATCTGCCAGTGGCTTAATCACTTTCTCGCCCTGATGCCCGAAGAACTGATAGAGCGAATCGCTGGCCGAATTTGTCAGCACCATGATCTCGATGCGTCGGTTCTCGGAACTCAGGGGATCATCCGGGTTCAGCAGCACCTGGTCGGCCATGCCGCTTACCTGCAACACTTTTTCCGGATCGAGACCGCCGCGCGTCAGCACGGTCCGGGCCTGCATCGCACGCTCGGCTGAGAGCGTCCAGTTGTTATAAAGCTCCTGATCGCGATAGCGGGTTGCATCGGTATGGCCCGTAATCACGATCTTGTTATCAATTTTGTTCAGCTCGGGCGCAAACTCGGTCAGCAGCTGTTTGAAAAAGGGAGCCAAAATGGCGCTGCTGCGCTGGAACATTTCGCGTTTACGATCGTCGGTTATCAGGATACGTAACCCCTGAGGCACCACCTCTATCTGGAGATTCGCCTGCGCGTTATAGGCGGAGGTTATCTTCATGATAACGCGCGCCAGCTCCTCAATTTCGCTTTGCGCGTTCACGCTGACCGGCCCGTTTACGCTGACCTCTTTGAGCCTATCCGTCTTGTTCGCCAGCGCCTCCGGCTCTGGCTGTTTATCAGCGTCGGCAGCGCCCTCGCCATCGTCACTGCTGCTATGCTGGTGGACGAGCGCGATCTGGCTGTCTCCGGCAAACTCTTCCTGCGTAATTGACAGGATGATGCCGCCATCAAATATCGACTCGCCGTGCAGCCGTGAGACGATCTCTTTGCGCTCCTGTTCTGTTACCGCGCCCATAATCCAGAGCACCATAAATAGCGCCATCATCGCCAGGGTAAAGTCGGCAAAGGCCACCTTCCACGCGCCGCCATGAAAGGCATCATGGCTTTTGCGCGAAGAGCGTTTAATGATGGTGGTATGTTCTTTATTACGGCCGCGCATCAGGCGTCACCAGCCATCTGATTTATCCAGCCGTCGAGCGTGGCAAAGGTGGGTTTGGTGTCCATCGGTAGCATTTTGCGGCCCGCATCCACCGCCAGAAGCGTCGGTTTACCGGCCACATGGTTCACCAGCACGGTGCGGACACACTCCAGCACCGCAAGCTGCTTTTTGGTGCGCTGCTCCATGGCGTTTGCGACCGGATCCATCAGGCAATAGCAGAAAAATACCCCGAGGAAGGTGCCGACCAGCGCCGCAGCCACTTTCACTCCGATAACCGCAATAGAGCCATCGATGGACTGCATGGTGATGATAATGCCAAGCACCGCGGCGCAGATGCCGAAACCGGGCATCGCTTCTGCCGTACGCTGCAGCGACCGGGAGGGCTGAAGAAGGTTTTCCTCTATCGCCACCAGCTCTTGCTCAAGGATGCCCTCCAGCTCATGCTCGTTGATCTTGCCCATCGCCATCAGGCGGAAGTTATCAGAGATAAAGGTCACCAGCGCATTGTCGTGAAGCATAAGCGGGTACTTCTGAAACAGCGGGCTGTTCTCGGGCGATTCAATATGTTCATCCAGAACCTTCAGGCCGCCATCCTGTACCAGCTCCAGCAGTTCATAGAGGAGCATCAGCAACTGGCGCTGATACTCGCTGGTATAGTCGTTCTTGCCCATAATGCCGCGGAACTGGCGATACATCTCCCTCATCACCGCTGGCGGGTTGGCAAGCACCATCGCGCCCATCCCGGCGCCAAGAATGATGATGATTTCACCCGGTTGCCAGAACGACATCAGTCTGCCGCCAGACATAAGAAAGCCGCCAACGACGCAGGCCAGGATGATCAAAATACCTAAGAGTTTCTGCATACACCTTTCACTTCTGGAAAAAAGACTGAATTTTTTGGGCGATTTTTTTATTGAGCTGGCAGACCCTGGCCTCCGTTAAATCCAGGAGGCTTTGTTGAATAAATCAGCTTCAGGACGAGTGACTCTGTAGCTGACCGGGTTTTCAGGCAATACGCACGCTTTCTGGCATACCAGCCTTCGTTATTTTATTCAGCGCACGCACCATG
>NZ_JAKRNN010000033.1:0-32879 GCF_022346785.1 Pantoea sp. ACRSC | reverse complement strand
CCTGGCGGCCTTAGCGCGGCGGTCCCACCTGACCCCATGCCGAACTCAGAAGTGAAACGCCGTAGCGCCGATGGTAGTGTGGGGCCTCCCCATGCGAGAGTAGGGAACTGCCAGGCATCCATACAAAAAAGCCCCCTGCTGACGCAGGGGGCTTTTTTACGTCTGTGGATCGGCAAAAAAAGGCGAATTTCCGGGCGCAACGCCCGCAAAACTTCCCTACAAGCCTGAACTGATGCGGTAAACTACCCGCAGATAACTTCGTAAAGGCCGCATAATGTCCCACCAGTATCCTTCTCTGCAAGCTGACAATACCCTTGGTCTTGAGATCCGCGCACGCGATCGCATCCTCGCTGAGACGCCAGAAAAGATCCTCACTGCCTGGCGAAACGCCAGAGCGGCTCATCAGCCATTCATTCTGCTGGGCGAAGGCAGCAACGTGCTTTTCCTGGATGATTTTGCCGGCACCGTCGTGCTTAACCGCATTAAAGGCATCGAGATTCAGGAGCAGGACGAAGCCTGGAAACTGCACGTTGGTGCCGGTGAAAACTGGCATGCCCTTGTCGAGGCGACCCTGAAAAAAGGGATCCCCGGACTCGAAAACCTGGCGCTGATCCCCGGCATGTCAGGCTCGGCCCCGATTCAAAATATTGGCGCCTATGGCGTTGAGTTTAAAGATGTTTGCGACTATGTCGATGTCCTGAACCTGGAAACGGGCGCGACGCAGCGTCTGCAGCGCGAAGCGTGTGACTTTGGTTACCGCGACAGCATCTTTAAGCATCAGTATCAGCAGGGATATGCCATTATCGCCGTGGGGCTTAGCCTGAATAAAAACTGGCAGCCGGTGCTGACCTATGGCGATTTAACGCGGCTCAATCCCGCCACCGTTACCGCCTGGGAGATCTTTCACGCTGTCTGCCATATGCGTCAAAGTAAGCTGCCGGATCCGCGCGTAACGGGCAATGTCGGCAGCTTCTTCAAAAACCCGCTAATCAGCCGTGAACAGGCAGAACAGCTGAGGCTTGCCTATCCCGATATGCCTTTCTATCCGCAGAGTAACGGCGAGATCAAACTGGCTGCGGGCTGGTTAATCGATCGGTGCCAGCTAAAAGGATTTCGCATCGGCGGCGCGGCAGTGCATCAGCAGCAGGCGCTGGTGCTGATCAATGCTGACCATGCCACCTCTCAGGAAATTGTCGCCCTGGCGAAAGCGGTACGCGCCCGCGTCGGGCAAAAGTTTGATGTATGGCTTGAGCCCGAGGTGCGCTTTATTGCGGCACAGGGCGAGTGCAACGCTGTAGAGGCAATACTATGAAAGACCATAGCATTCCGTTAAAGCTGGTCGAAATACTCTCAGACGGCGAGTTTCATTCTGGCGAGCAGCTTGGCGAATCACTGGGCATGAGCCGCGCGGCGATCAATAAACATATCCAGACGCTTAAAAGCTGGGGCCTGGATATCTATACGGTCACGGGCAAAGGCTATAGCCTGCCGGCGCCGATGCAGCTGCTGAATGAAGAGGCGATCGTGTCGCAGCTGCATCAGCCTAATCTGGCAATTATTCCGGTTATTGACTCAACCAACCAGTACCTGCTGGAGCGGATGAACGAACTGCAATCAGGCGATGCCTGCATTGCTGAATACCAGCAGGCGGGCCGAGGACGTCGCGGACGGCAATGGTTCTCACCTTTCGGCGCCAATCTCTATATGTCGATGTACTGGCGTCTGGAGCAGGGCCCGGCGGCGGCGATGGGGCTAAGCCTGGTTATCGGCATCGTCATCGCTGAAGCCCTGCAGCAGCTCGGCGCACAGGATGTTCGCGTAAAGTGGCCTAACGACCTCTATCTTCAGGACCGCAAGCTGGCGGGCATTCTGGTTGAGCTGACGGGGAAAACCGGCGACGCCGCGCAGATTGTGATGGGGGCCGGTATCAATCTGGCGATGCGCGGTGCCGAAGCGGCGCAGATCAATCAGGGCTGGATCAACCTGCAGGAAGCGGGTATCACCATCGATCGAAACGATCTGGCCGCGAAGCTGATCAATAGCCTGCGCGAGGCGCTGCCGCTCTTTGAACGTGACGGGCTGGCACCTTTCACCGAGCGCTGGAAAACGCTGGATAACTTCATTAACCGACCCGTTAAGCTGTTAATCGGTGAACGTGAGATACAGGGTATCGCGCGCGGAATAGATAAACAGGGCGGCCTGCTGCTTGAGCAGGATGGGGAGATAAAATCCTGGGTAGGCGGCGAAATATCTCTGCGTCCGCAGTAAATAAAAAGCCTGCATCGCGCAGGCTTGTTTAATGCTATTTCCTGAGTCTGACCCGGTCGACGGCATGATTGCCGCCCTTGGTCATTATCAGGCTGGCTCTCTCTCGGGTCGGCAATATGTTCTCTTTTAAATTCCGCCAGTTGATCTCTTTCCACAGCCCGGTAGCGATTTGCACGGCCTCTTCTTCAGAGAGCTGCGCATAGTGGTGGAAATAGGAATCGGGATCGGTAAAGGCACCCTGACGGAATTTTAAGAAGCGATTGATATACCAGCGCTGCAGCAGATCTTCGGGCGCGTCTACATAGATAGAGAAATCGACGAAGTCTGACACAAAGACGTGGTGCGGATCGTGAGGATAATCCATTCCGCTCTGCAGAACATTCAGGCCTTCAAGAATGAGTATATCAGGCTGATGCACCACTTTATCGCCATCCGGGATGACGTCATACACCAGATGAGAATAGACCGGCGCCGTGACCTGACTGGCGCCTGATTTCAGCGCGGAAACGAAGTTAACCAGCCGATGCATATCATAGGACTGAGGAAAGCCTTTCTTCTTCATCAGGCCGCGCTCTTTCAACACCGCATTGGGATGCAGAAAGCCATCGGTAGTAATGAGCTCGACTTTACGATGCTCGGGCCAGCGGCTCAGCAGCGCCTGCAGAACGCGTGCGGTAGTGCTTTTCCCCACGGCCACGCTGCCGGCGATGCTGATAATGTAGGGGATCTTCTGGCCATCCGTTCCCAGGAACTGCTCCAGCACCGCCTGACGGCGCAGGTTGGAACTGATATAGAAGTTAAGCAGGCGCGATAAAGGCAGGTAAATCTCTGCAACCTCTTCCAGAGATAAATCTTCATTAATGCCTTTCAGCTGCGCGATCTCCTCTTCCGTTAAGGTCATCGGCACAGTATTACGTAGGGCAGCCCACTGCTTGCGCGTGAACTCTAAATAGGGCGTTGTCAGAGGTGAATTCTTTTTATTCATAAGTATGCGTCTGACTGCAGATTAGGGCTAATTCATATCAGGCAGATAAAAAACCTGTAGCGATATGAGAACCATAGCGGCATGTCACAAGGTCTTTACTGAGAACAATGGGCTGGAGGTTAACATCAGTGTGATAATAAAAAGAAGAAAAATGATAAATCCGCGCACGCTTTCGCAAGCGGCTGCGCATAAGTCCGGCGCACAGAGCGGTCGGCATTTTACCCGCCCGCGCTGTAAAGACCCTGACTTGCACGTAACGCTTACTGTTGGCCGCGATAAAAAACGGGCCGCCGGAAAACTTTTTTTATTTATAGTCGCGCTAAGCGGACAAAAAAGCAGCGCTCTCGCCGCGATAGCCGCTGTGTTGACGTCAGAAAATCAGCGGCAGCGCCGCGCGCAATTCGCCGGATTCGTCTAAATTTCCCGCAGTAATTCGTTAAAATGCGAGCATTTGCACAAATAGTAAGCGATAGAATAATTTCAGTGATTTTTTTGTTGCATCCTGTCCCGGTCCTTCCTAGAATGCGCGTCACTTGATGCCGGCTTAGCTCAGTTGGTAGAGCAACTGACTTGTAATCAGTAGGTCACCAGTTCGATTCCGGTAGCCGGCACCATCAAGTAGGTGGGATTCCCGAGCGGCCAAAGGGAGCAGACTGTAAATCTGCCGTCACAGACTTCGAAGGTTCGAATCCTTCTCCCACCACCATCTCAACCTTACTGGTTGAGAGCAGATAAACAGCCTGTTTGTCTGTCGGTGAGTCACTTCTCTCACCCCAAATTCAAACTGCGCTTCGGCACAGTTAAAGGTCGGTCAGCAACGCTGGCAGACTTCGAATAGTAGGGGAACATCTCTTATTATTCACAAGCTACAGAAAGAACAGGTAGCCGAGTTCCAGGATGCGGGCATCGTATAATGGCTATTACCTCAGCCTTCCAAGCTGATGATGCGGGTTCGATTCCCGCTGCCCGCTCCAGATGTGCTGATATGGCTCAGTTGGTAGAGCGCACCCTTGGTAAGGGTGAGGTCCCCAGTTCGACTCTGGGTATCAGCACCACTTCCTTTATCTCCTCCCTGATTCTCTCTCTGTAAATCCTGCATTCAGGCAAAGCCTGGTTGATGTGATGATATCTTTGATATATCCGTGTCTTAGAGGGACAAGCGATGGCTAAAGAGCAATTTCAACGTAACAAACTGCACGTAAACGTGGGCACCATCGGTCACGTTGACCACGGTAAAACCACCCTGACTGCAGCAATCACCACCGTTCTGGCTAAAACCTACGGCGGCCAGGCTCGCGCATTCGACCAGATCGATAACGCGCCGGAAGAGAAGGCTCGTGGTATCACCATCAACACCTCTCACGTTGAGTACGAAACCCCGACTCGTCACTACGCGCACGTTGACTGCCCGGGCCACGCCGACTATGTGAAAAACATGATCACCGGTGCTGCTCAGATGGACGGCGCTATCCTGGTTGTTGCTGCGACTGACGGCCCGATGCCGCAGACCCGTGAGCACATCCTGCTGGGTCGTCAGGTTGGCGTTCCTTACATCATCGTGTTCCTGAACAAGTGCGACATGGTTGATGACGAAGAGCTGCTGGAGCTGGTTGAGATGGAAGTTCGTGACCTGCTGTCACAGTACGACTTCCCGGGCGACGACACGCCGATCGTTCGCGGTTCAGCGCTGAAAGCACTGGAAGGCGACGCAGAGTGGGAAGCGAAGATCGTTGAGCTGGCTGGCCACCTGGATACCTACATCCCGGATCCGGTTCGTGCTATCGACCTGCCGTTCCTGCTGCCGATCGAAGACGTATTCTCAATCTCTGGCCGTGGTACCGTTGTTACCGGTCGTGTTGAGCGCGGCATCGTGAAAGTGGGCGACGAAGTTGAAATCGTTGGTATCAAAGACACCGCGAAATCAACCTGTACTGGCGTTGAAATGTTCCGCAAACTGCTGGATCAGGGTCAGGCTGGTGAGAACGTCGGCGTTCTGCTGCGTGGTATCAAGCGTGAAGAGATCGAGCGTGGCCAGGTACTGGCTAAGCCGGGCTCAATCAAGCCGCACACCACTTTCGTGTCAGAAGTATACGTTCTGTCCAAAGAAGAAGGCGGTCGTCACACTCCGTTCTTCAAAGGCTACCGTCCGCAGTTCTACTTCCGTACGACTGACGTGACTGGCAACATCGAACTGCCGGAAGGCGTTGAGATGGTAATGCCGGGCGACAACATCAAGATGACCGTTACTCTGATCCACCCGATCGCGATGGACCAGGGTCTGCGCTTCGCAATCCGCGAAGGCGGCCGTACCGTTGGCGCGGGCGTTGTTGCTGAAGTTATCGCTTAATTACGATAATATTTGACGCAATGCATACGGAAAGGGCATCATTTGATGCCCTTTTTGCACGCTGTTACATAGAACCTGGCTCATCAGTGATTTTCGGTCATAATCATTGCTGAGACAGGCTCTGTTGCGCGGCGTAGGATACCGAGTTACGCCCAAAAGCTCATTCGGTTTGGATGCCTCGCCTTGCGGGGCAAAATAGTTTCTGAATTATTGTGGCAGGTTGGTTTATGAGTGCGAATACCGAAGCTCAAGGGAGCGGGCGCGGCCTGGAAGCGATAAAGTGGCTGGCTGTTGTTGCGTTGCTGCTGGTAGCCATCGTAGGCAATTATATTTATCGCGACGTGACGCTGCCTTTACGTGCGCTGGCTGTCGTGGTGCTGATTGCGGCCGCGGGCGGCATTGCGCTGCTGACGGTTAAAGGCAAAGCAACCGTGGCTTTTGCGCGTGAAGCACGCACCGAAATGCGTAAGGTCATTTGGCCGACTCGCCAGGAAACGCTGCATACCACGTTAATCGTTGCCGCGGTTACCGCCGTGATGTCACTGATTTTGTGGGGGCTGGATGGTATTCTGGTCCGTCTGGTATCGTTTATCACTGGCCTGAGGTTCTGAGATGTCTGAAGCTCCAAAAAAACGCTGGTACGTCGTGCAGGCGTTTTCCGGCTTTGAAGGCCGCGTAGCACAGTCGCTGCGCGAGCACATCAAATTGCACAACATGGAAGAGCTTTTCGGCGACGTCATGGTTCCTACTGAAGAAGTGGTAGAGATCCGCGGCGGTCAGCGTCGTAAAAGCGAACGCAAATTTTTCCCCGGCTACGTGCTGGTGCAGATGGTGATGAATGACGCCAGCTGGCATCTGGTACGCAGCGTCCCGCGCGTAATGGGTTTCATCGGCGGCACCTCTGACCGCCCTGCGCCGATCAGCGATAAAGAAGTGGATGCGATCATGAACCGCCTGCAGCAGGTGGGTGACAAGCCGCGTCCGAAGACGCTGTTCGAACCGGGCGAGATGGTACGCGTCAACGACGGCCCGTTCGCCGACTTCAACGGCGTGGTCGAAGAAGTGGATTACGAGAAGAGCCGCCTGAAAGTTTCTGTTTCAATCTTTGGCCGCGCAACGCCGGTCGAACTGGACTTTGGGCAGGTGGAGAAAGGTTAATCACCTTGCTCACATTTTGACTCTTGCAGCAGGCGCGAAATTTAACTATAATTTCGCGCCTTTTGTTTTTATGCGCTGGCAACAGCGTGTGAACTGTTATCACGGGGAGCCTGTTTTTCAGGCGCTATACCCAACTGAGGAATAATCATGGCCAAGAAAGTACAAGCCTACGTCAAGCTGCAGGTTGCAGCAGGTATGGCTAACCCGAGCCCACCGGTAGGTCCGGCTCTGGGTCAGCAGGGCGTTAACATCATGGAATTCTGTAAAGCGTTCAACGCCAAAACGGAATCCCTGGAGAAAGGTCTGCCGACTCCGGTTGTTATCACCGTATACAGCGACCGTTCTTTCACCTTCGTTACCAAAACTCCGCCGGCCGCCGTTCTGCTGAAAAAAGCAGCGGGCATCAAGTCTGGTTCTGGTAAGCCGAACAAAGACAAAGTCGGTAAAGTAACCCGTGCTCAGGTACGTGAAATCGCAGAAACCAAAGCTGCGGACATGACTGGTGCTGACGTAGAAGCGATGACTCGCTCTATCGAAGGTACTGCTCGTTCCATGGGCCTGGTAGTGGAGGACTAAGAAATGGCTAAGCTGACCAAGCGCATGCGCGTGATCCGTGACAAAGTTGATGCGACCAAACAGTACGATGTCACTGAAGCTGTTGCTCTGCTGAAAGAACTGGCTACCGCTAAGTTTGTAGAGAGCGTGGACGTTGCCGTTAACCTCGGCATCGACGCACGTAAATCTGACCAGAACGTTCGTGGTGCGACCGTTCTGCCGCACGGTACTGGTCGTTCAGTACGCGTTGCCGTCTTTACCCAGGGCGCAAACGCCGAAGCTGCTAAAGCAGCTGGCGCTGAGCTGGTAGGTATGGAAGATCTGGCTGAGCAGATCAAAAAAGGCGAAATGAACTTTGACGTTGTTATCGCTTCTCCGGATGCGATGCGCGTTGTAGGCCAGCTGGGCCAGGTTCTGGGTCCGCGCGGCCTGATGCCAAACCCGAAAGTTGGTACCGTAACGCCGAACGTTGCTGAAGCAGTTAAAAACGCTAAAGCGGGTCAGGTTCGTTACCGTAACGACAAAAACGGCATCATCCACACCACCATCGGTAAAGTGGACTTTGACGCTGACAAGCTGAAAGAAAACCTGGAATCTCTGCTGGTTGCGCTGAAAAAAGCGAAACCTGCTCAGGCGAAAGGCGTTTACATCAAGAAAATCAGCCTGTCTACCACCATGGGCGCTGGCGTTGCCATCGACCAGGCGGGTCTGAACGCAGCAGCAAACTAATTGCTGCTTGAAACGGGCGAAAAATTCACCTAGAATCTTACGCCCGTTGTTCTGGTAAAACAGACACTGAATTTATATCTCGCTGTGACTTTCGCATTCGCTTCGGCGACGCGGCGGAAACAGCGGGGTAGGTTGGAGCCAGGCCTTTCCTGGCCTCCGTCCAAGACCGCAGGCGCGGCCCATCTTCGGATGTGACGCTTAATCCCCTGCGTAGACGGTGACAGAGCCAAAAAGAATTTTTTCTTAACTGGATTCTGCTCACCGTGTTTTAGCGCTTACCTTCCTTTAGGTCGGTAGGTGAAGTGAGTTCCGGAGAAATTCATCTCCGGCCAAAATCCAGGAGCAAAAGCTAATGGCATTAAATCTTCAAGACAAACAAGCGATTGTTGCTGAAGTCAGCGAAGTAGCCAAAGGCGCGCTGTCAGCGGTTGTTGCGGATTCTCGCGGCGTTACCGTTGATAAAATGACCGAACTGCGTAAAGCAGGTCGTGAAGCTGGCGTTTACATGCGTGTTGTTCGTAACACCCTGCTGCGCCGCGTCGTTGAAGGTACTCAGTTCGAGTGCCTGAAAGACACGTTTGTTGGTCCGACCCTGATTGCATACTCTATGGAACACCCGGGCGCTGCTGCTCGTCTGTTCAAAGATTTCGCGAAAGCGAATGCAAAATTTGAGGTCAAAGCTGCAGCCTTTGAAGGTGAGCTGATCCCGGCGGCACAAATTGACCGTCTGGCAACGCTGCCGACTTACGAAGAAGCACTGGCACGTCTGATGTCGACCATGAAAGAAGCCGCTGCCGGCAAACTGGTCCGCACTCTGGCTGCTGTTCGCGATGCAAAAGAAGCGGCTTAAGGCCAGATTCTTTTCTTTCGCACTTGCTAACGTATAAACTTTTTCTGATTCTTAGGAACAATTGTCATGTCTATCACTAAAGATCAAATTCTGGAAGCCGTTGCCGCTATGTCCGTAATGGAAGTAGTTGAGCTGGTTTCTGCTATGGAAGAAAAATTCGGCGTTTCTGCTGCTGCCGCTGTAGCTGTAGCTGCTGGCCCGGCTGAAGCTGTTGAAGAGAAAACTGAATTCGACGTCGTTCTGAAATCTGCTGGCGCGAACAAAGTAGCTGTAATCAAAGCCGTACGTAGCGCAACTGGTCTGGGCCTGAAAGAAGCCAAAGACCTGGTTGAAGCAACTGGCGTGATCAAAGAAGGCATCAGCAAAGACGACGCAGCTGCACTTGAAGCTGCTCTGAAAGAAGCTGGCGCAGAAGTTGAAGTTAAGTAAGACAACCTTTTGGTTGCAGCCTGAGTAAAATCAGGCTGATGGCTGGTGGCTTTTGGGTCACCAGCCTTTTTGCGCTCAAGAGCTTTGATGGGGTTTCGCACTGTTTGTCCATCGCTGCTCTTCAATATCTTTTTCTATCGACGACTTAATATACTGCTTTCCTGCGCGGGTTCCCTGCCCATGCTAATGCAATGAAATGATTTAAGAGTGATAGAAAGATGTATTGCATGTGGCCTCCGTGTCGCATGAATCAAACAAAATAGTGTTGCATGAACTGTCCTTCAGGACGGACAGCGTGGGTCGACTTGTCAGCTAGCTGAGGAACCCTATGGTTTACTCCTATACCGAGAAAAAACGTATTCGTAAGGATTTTGGTAAACGTCCGCAAGTACTGGACATACCTTATCTCCTTTCTATCCAGCTTGACTCGTTCCAGAAGTTTATCGAGCAAGATTCGGAAGGTCAGTACGGACTGGAAGCAGCCTTCCGTTCCGTCTTCCCCATTCAGAGTTACAGCGGTAACTCCGAGCTGCAATACGTCAGCTACCGTCTGGGCGAACCCGTCTTTGACGTTAAAGAGTGTCAGATTCGTGGCGTGACGTTCTCAGCTCCGCTGCGCGTCAAGCTGCGTCTGGTGATCTACGAGCGCGAAGCGCCGGAAGGCACCGTAAAAGACATTAAAGAACAAGAAGTCTACATGGGCGAAATCCCGCTCATGACCGACAACGGTACCTTTGTTATCAACGGTACCGAACGCGTTATCGTTTCTCAGCTGCATCGTAGTCCTGGCGTCTTCTTCGACAGCGATAAAGGTAAAACCCACTCATCGGGTAAAGTGCTCTATAACGCACGCATCATTCCTTATCGCGGTTCATGGCTCGACTTCGAGTTCGACCCGAAAGACAACCTGTTCGTACGTATCGACCGTCGTCGCAAGCTGCCGGCCAGTATCATTCTGCGCGCGCTGAACTACACCACTGAGCAGATCCTCGATCTGTTCTTCGAGAAAGTGGTGTTTGAGATTCGCGACAACAAGCTGCAGATGGAGCTGGTGCCAGAGCGCCTGCGCGGCGAAACCGCCTCTTTCGATATCGAAGCAAACGGCAACGTCTACGTCGAAAAAGGCCGTCGCATTACTGCGCGCCACATTCGTCAGCTGGAAAAAGATGGCATTCAGCACATCGAAGTGCCGGTTGAGTACATCGCGGGCAAAGTGGTCGCAAAAGATTACATCGACGAGAGCACCGGCGAGCTGATCGTACCGGCGAACATGGAGCTTTCCATGGATCTGCTGGCCAAGCTGAGCCAGGCGGGTCACAAGCGTATCGAAACGCTGTTCACCAACGATCTGGATCACGGCCCGTACATCTCCGAGACCCTGCGCGTCGACCCGACCAACGATCGCCTGAGCGCGCTGGTTGAGATCTACCGCATGATGCGTCCTGGCGAGCCGCCGACGCGTGAAGCTGCTGAGAACCTGTTCGAGAACCTGTTCTTCTCAGAAGATCGTTACGATCTGTCAGCTGTCGGCCGCATGAAGTTCAACCGTTCGCTGCTGCGTGATGAAATCGAAGGCTCAGGCATCCTGAGCAAAGAAGACATCATCGAAGTGATGAAGAAGCTGATCGACATCCGTAACGGTAAAGGCGAAGTGGACGATATCGACCACCTCGGCAACCGTCGTATTCGTTCAGTGGGCGAAATGGCGGAAAACCAGTTCCGCGTTGGCCTGGTTCGCGTAGAGCGTGCGGTGAAAGAGCGTCTGTCGCTGGGCGACCTCGACACGCTGATGCCGCAGGACATGATCAACGCCAAGCCGATTTCGGCGGCGGTGAAAGAGTTCTTTGGCTCCAGCCAGCTCTCTCAGTTTATGGATCAGAACAACCCGCTGTCAGAGATTACGCATAAGCGTCGTATCTCTGCACTCGGCCCAGGCGGCCTGACGCGTGAGCGCGCCGGCTTCGAAGTTCGAGACGTACACCCGACGCACTACGGTCGCGTATGTCCAATCGAAACCCCTGAAGGTCCGAACATCGGTCTGATCAACTCGCTGTCTGTGTACGCGCAGACCAACGAGTACGGATTCCTGGAAACGCCGTATCGTCGCGTTATCGACGGCGTGGTTTCTGACGAAATCCATTACCTCTCTGCAATCGAAGAGGGTAACTACGTTATCGCTCAGGCGAACGCCCAGCTGGATGAAGAAGGTCACTTTGTTGATGACCTCGTCACCTGCCGTAGCAAAGGCGAATCGAGCCTGTTCAGCCGCGATCAGGTTGACTACATGGACGTTTCCACCCAGCAGGTGGTTTCTGTCGGTGCGTCACTGATCCCGTTCCTGGAGCACGATGATGCTAACCGCGCCCTGATGGGTGCGAACATGCAACGTCAGGCCGTACCAACTCTGCGCGCTGACAAGCCGCTGGTAGGTACCGGTATGGAGCGCGCGGTAGCGGTTGACTCCGGCGTAACCGCCGTAGCGAAACGTGGCGGTACCGTTCAGTACGTTGATGCTTCTCGTATCGTTATCAAAGTTAACGAAGATGAGATGTATCCGGGCGAAGCGGGTATCGACATCTACAACCTGACTAAGTACACCCGTTCTAACCAGAACACCTGCATCAACCAGATGCCGTGTGTGTCGCTGGGCGAGCCGGTCGAGCGCGGCGACGTGCTGGCTGACGGTCCGTCAACCGACCTGGGCGAACTGGCGCTTGGCCAGAACATGCGCGTCGCGTTCATGCCGTGGAACGGCTACAACTTCGAAGACTCCATCCTCGTTTCCGAGCGTGTGGTTCAGGAAGACCGTTTCACCACCATCCATATTCAGGAACTGGCGTGCGTGTCTCGTGACACCAAGCTGGGGCCAGAAGAGATCACCGCTGATATCCCGAACGTGGGTGAAGCTGCGCTCTCCAAACTGGATGAATCCGGCATCGTTTATATCGGTGCGGAAGTAACCGGCGGCGATATCCTGGTGGGCAAGGTTACGCCGAAAGGTGAAACCCAGCTGACGCCAGAAGAGAAACTGCTGCGCGCTATCTTCGGCGAAAAAGCGTCCGACGTGAAAGATTCGTCGCTGCGCGTGCCGAACGGCGTGTCTGGTACCGTTATCGACGTACAGGTCTTTACCCGCGATGGCGTGGAAAAAGACAAGCGTGCGCTGGAAATCGAAGAGATGCAGCTGAAGCAGGCGAAGAAAGACCTGTCTGAAGAACTGCAGATCCTCGAAGCGGGCCTGTTTGGCCGTATCCAGGCCGTGCTGATCTCTGGCGGAGTAGAAGCCGACAAGCTCGACAAGCTGCCGCGCGAGCGCTGGCTGGAGCTGGGCCTGACCGACGAAGAGAAGCAGAACGCGCTGGAGCAGCTGGCTGAGCAGTACGACGAACTGAAGCACGAGTTTGAGAAAAAGCTCGAAGCCAAGCGTCGTAAGATCACTCAGGGCGATGACCTCGCGCCGGGCGTGCTGAAAATCGTTAAGGTCTATCTGGCCGTTAAACGTCAGATTCAGCCGGGCGACAAGATGGCAGGCCGTCACGGTAACAAAGGTGTTATCTCTAAGATCAACCCGATCGAAGATATGCCTTACGACGAGAACGGCACGCCGGTCGACATCGTACTGAACCCGCTGGGCGTACCGTCACGTATGAACATCGGTCAGATCCTGGAAACGCATCTGGGTATGGCGGCAAAAGGCATCGGTGACAAGATCAACGCCATGCTGAAGCGTCAGGAAGAAGTCGCGAAACTGCGCGAATTCATCCAGCGTGCCTATGACCTGGGCGCGGACGTGCGTCAGCGCGTTGACCTCAACACCTTCTCTGATGATGAAGTGTTGCGTCTGGCCGAGAACCTGAAGAAAGGTATGCCGATCGCAACGCCGGTGTTCGACGGTGCGAAAGAGAGCGAAATCAAAGAGCTGCTGCAGCTTGGCGATTTGCCGACTTCTGGCCAGATCACGCTGTTTGACGGCCGTACCGGTGAGCAGTTCGAGCGTCCGGTTACCGTTGGCTACATGTACATGCTGAAACTGAACCACCTGGTTGATGACAAGATGCATGCGCGTTCCACCGGTTCTTACAGCCTGGTTACTCAGCAGCCGCTGGGTGGTAAAGCACAGTTCGGTGGTCAGCGCTTCGGTGAGATGGAAGTGTGGGCGCTGGAAGCATACGGCGCGGCATATACCCTGCAGGAAATGCTTACCGTTAAGTCTGATGACGTGAACGGTCGTACGAAGATGTATAAAAACATCGTCGACGGCAACCATCAGATGGAACCGGGCATGCCGGAATCCTTCAACGTACTGTTGAAAGAGATTCGCTCGCTGGGCATCAACATCGAGCTGGAAGACGAGTAAGCACTCGCAAGTACTGGTTACGGGGCGCGCAGTTTCGGCTGCGCGCCCCTGAGAGTTCCACTCCGACGGGAGCTAATCCGTGAAAGACTTACTTAAGTTTCTGAAAGCGCAAACTAAGACCGAAGAGTTTGATGCGATCAAAATTGCGCTGGCTTCGCCAGACATGATCCGTTCCTGGTCGTTCGGTGAAGTGAAAAAGCCGGAAACCATCAACTACCGTACCTTCAAGCCTGAGCGTGACGGTCTTTTCTGCGCCCGTATTTTTGGACCGGTAAAAGATTACGAGTGCCTGTGCGGTAAGTACAAGCGCCTGAAACACCGCGGCGTGATCTGTGAGAAGTGCGGCGTCGAAGTGACCCAGACCAAAGTGCGTCGTGAGCGCATGGGCCACATCGAGCTGGCTTCTCCGACCGCGCACATCTGGTTCCTGAAGTCGCTGCCGTCCCGTATCGGTCTGCTGCTGGATATGCCGCTGCGCGATATCGAACGCGTGCTCTACTTTGAATCTTACGTGGTTGTCGAAGGTGGCATGACCAACCTCGAAAAACGTCAGATTCTGACCGAAGAGCAGTACCTTGACGCGCTGGAAGAGTTCGGTGACGAATTCGACGCGAAAATGGGTGCCGAAGCGATCCAGGCGCTGCTGAAAAATATGGATCTGGAGCAAGAGTGCGAGCAGCTGCGTGAAGAGCTGAACGAAACTAACTCCGAGACCAAGCGTAAGAAGCTGACCAAGCGCATCAAGCTGCTGGAAGCGTTCGTTCAGTCTGGCAACAAGCCGGAGTGGATGATCCTGACCGTGCTGCCCGTGCTGCCGCCGGATCTGCGTCCGCTGGTTCCGCTGGACGGCGGTCGTTTCGCAACGTCAGATCTGAACGATCTTTATCGTCGCGTGATCAACCGTAACAACCGTCTGAAGCGTCTGCTGGATCTGGCTGCGCCGGACATCATCGTACGCAACGAAAAACGTATGCTGCAGGAAGCGGTCGACGCCCTGCTGGATAACGGTCGTCGCGGTCGTGCGATCACCGGTTCTAACAAGCGTCCGCTGAAATCTTTGGCCGATATGATCAAAGGTAAGCAGGGTCGTTTCCGTCAGAACCTGCTCGGTAAGCGCGTTGACTACTCCGGTCGTTCTGTTATCACCGTAGGTCCATACCTGCGTCTGCATCAGTGCGGCCTGCCGAAGAAAATGGCGCTGGAGCTGTTCAAACCCTTTATCTACGGCAAGCTGGAGCTGCGTGGCCTGGCCACCACCATTAAAGCCGCGAAGAAAATGGTTGAGCGCGAAGAAGCGGTCGTCTGGGATATCCTGGATGAAGTTATCCGCGAGCACCCGGTTCTGCTGAACCGTGCGCCGACGCTGCACCGTCTGGGTATCCAGGCGTTTGAACCGGTTCTGATCGAAGGTAAAGCGATCCAGCTGCACCCGCTGGTGTGTGCGGCCTATAACGCCGACTTCGATGGTGACCAGATGGCTGTTCACGTACCGCTGACGCTGGAAGCCCAGCTGGAAGCGCGTGCGCTGATGATGTCCACCAACAACATCCTGTCACCTGCGAACGGCGAGCCAATCATCGTTCCTTCTCAGGACGTTGTACTGGGTCTGTACTACATGACCCGTGACTGTGTTAACGCCAAAGGCGAAGGCATGGTGCTGACCGGCCCGAAAGAAGCTGAGCGTGTTTATCGCGCTGGCCTCGCATCGCTGCACGCTCGCGTTAAGGTACGTATTACCGAGCACGAGAAAAACGAGCAGGATGAGTGGGTAGCTAAAACCAGCATCATCGACACCACCATCGGCCGCGCCATCCTGTGGATGATCGTGCCGAAAGGTCTGCCGTTCTCCATCGTTAACCAGGCGCTGGGCAAAAAAGCTATCTCCAAAATGCTGAACACCTGTTACCGCATTTTGGGCCTGAAGCCGACCGTTATCTTTGCTGACCAGACCATGTACACCGGTTTCGCCTACGCTGCCCGTTCAGGCGCGTCTGTCGGCATCGACGACATGGTGATCCCAGAGAAGAAAGTGGAAATCATCACCGAAGCGGAAGCGGAAGTGGCTGAGATCCAGGAGCAGTTCCAGTCTGGTCTGGTTACCGCGGGCGAGCGTTACAACAAAGTCATCGATATCTGGGCTGCGGCGAACGAGCGCGTAGCGAAGGCGATGATGGAAAACCTCTCTACTGAAACCGTGATTAACCGTGACGGCGAAGAAGAGAAACAGGTTTCCTTTAACAGCATCTTTATGATGGCCGACTCTGGTGCGCGTGGTTCTGCGGCACAGATTCGTCAGCTGGCAGGTATGCGTGGTCTGATGGCGAAGCCGGATGGCTCCATCATCGAGACGCCGATTACCGCGAACTTCCGTGAAGGTCTGAACGTACTCCAGTACTTCATCTCGACCCACGGTGCGCGTAAAGGTCTGGCGGATACCGCACTGAAAACGGCGAACTCCGGTTATCTGACGCGTCGTCTGGTTGACGTTGCGCAGGATCTGGTTGTGACCGAAGACGACTGCGGCACCTTCGAAGGCATCATGATGACGCCGGTTATCGAAGGCGGCGACGTTAAAGAGCCGCTGCGCGAGCGCGTACTGGGTCGTGTGACCGCAGAAGACGTGCTGAAGCCGGGCACCGCTGACATCCTGGTTCCGCGTAATACGCTGCTGGATGAGCACTGGTGTGATGTGGTTGAACAGAACTCTGTCGACACCATCAAAGTTCGCTCTGTTGTAAGCTGTGAAACCGATTTTGGTGTCTGTGCACACTGCTACGGTCGCGACCTGGCACGTGGTCACATCATCAACAAAGGTGAAGCGATCGGTGTTATCGCGGCACAGTCTATCGGTGAGCCGGGTACACAGCTGACCATGCGTACCTTCCACATCGGTGGTGCGGCATCGCGTGCGGCAGCTGAATCCAGCATTCAGGTGAAGAACAAAGGTACTATCAAACTGACCAACGCCAAGTCGGTAACCAACTCCGCTGGCAAACTGGTTATTACCTCGCGTAACGTCGAACTGAAAATGATCGATGAGTTTGGCCGTACTAAAGAGAGCTATAAAGTCCCTTACGGCGCGACCATGGCGAAAGGTGACGGCGAGCAGGTTGCAGCGGGCGAAACCGTTGCGAACTGGGATCCGCACACCATGCCGGTTATCACCGAAGTGAGCGGCTATATTCGCTTTACTGACATGATCGATGGCCAGACCATCACGCGTCAGACTGACGAACTGACCGGTCTCTCTTCGCTGGTGGTACTGGATACCGCTGAGCGTACGGCTGGTGGTAAAGACCTGCGTCCGGCGCTGAAAATCGTCGATGAGCAGGGCGAAGACGTTCTGATCCCGGGCACCGACATGCCGGCTCAGTACTTCCTGCCGGGCAAAGCGATCGTTCAGCTGGAAGATGGTAAGAAAATCAGCTCTGGTGACACCCTGGCGCGTGTGCCTCAGGAATCTGGCGGTACCAAGGACATCACCGGTGGTCTGCCGCGCGTTGCCGACCTGTTCGAAGCGCGTCGTCCGAAAGAGCCAGCAATCCTGGCGGAGATCAGCGGTATCATCTCCTTCGGTAAAGAGACCAAAGGTAAACGTCGTCTGGTAATTACGCCGATTGATGGCAGCGAGCCTTACGAAGAGATGATTCCGAAATGGCGTCAGCTCAACGTGTTTGAAGGTGAGCGCGTAGAACGTGGTGACGTGGTTTCCGACGGTCCGGAATCTCCGCATGACATTCTGCGTCTGCGTGGCGTCCATGCTGTGACCCGTTACATCACTAACGAAGTGCAGGAAGTTTACCGCCTGCAGGGCGTTAAGATTAACGATAAGCACATCGAAGTCATCGTTCGTCAGATGCTGCGTAAAGCTACCATCATGAGCGCGGGAAGCACCGACTTCCTGGAAGGTGAGCAGGCAGAAGTCTCTCGCATCAAGATCTCTAACCGCGATCTCGAAGCGAACGGCAAAATCGGCGCGACCTATATGCGCGATCTGCTGGGTATCACCAAAGCGTCACTGGCAACCGAATCGTTCATCTCGGCAGCCTCGTTCCAGGAGACCACGCGTGTCCTGACCGAAGCCGCTGTTGCAGGCAAGCGCGACGAACTGCGCGGCCTGAAAGAGAACGTAATCGTGGGTCGTCTGATCCCGGCCGGTACCGGTTACGCTTACCATCAGGATCGTATGCGTCGTAAAGCCGCAGGTGAAGTACCGGCTGCGCCGCAGGTTACTGCGGATGAAGCCTCTGCCAGCCTGGCTGAACTGCTGAACGCCGGTCTCGGCGGCAGCGACAACGACTAATCGCTCTACGCGTAATAAAAACCCTGCCTCGGCAGGGTTTTTTTTTAGCTATGCAAAAGCAACCTGATGGTAACAACCGGGCAATAGCCTCTCTGGAGAGGGCGTGACCTATGCCACAGCGGGCGCGAACAGCAGCTCGAAGCTGTGCATCGAGCCCATTTCAACGATCTGTAGAGAGAGCAAATCCGCCTTGACCATCGGAAGACGGGTCACTAACGTTTCCAGCTCGTCACGAACTGAGGTTTCATAAATGGCGCCGATAATCAGCGGGCTGGCGGAGAAGTCGATCTCCCGCAGCGCGCCCGCCTTATGGTCATGCCATACCGTCTGCATTTCTGCCACCGCACCAGGCCTGAACTCTGCCGGTTCGCAATCGGCGACGGGTGTGAGCAACACTAAAAATTTCATATCATGATCTCCTGTCAGAGGCTCAACGTTAACAGCCGAAACCAGGCGCCTGTAGGCTGCCTCGCAGCAAGGAGATATTGACCAGATGGCAACACCGCTCTTTTCATCCAGCCTGACTCAGCTGCTCTGGTTCGCGCGTATCGTAGAAGCGGGATCCTTTGCCGAGGCCGCACGCCGCGCCGGCACAACCACCTCGGCCGTCTCCAAAGCGTTAAGCCGGTTCGAGGGTCAGCATGGCGTGCGCCTGCTGCACCGCACCACGCACGCGCTGTCGCTGACCGACGAGGGCGAGAGGATGCTGATGCTGGCGCGCGGGCTGCTGGAGGAGGTTAATCAGGTGGAGAAGGCTCTGAGCGGCATCGAGGGCGAGGGCGCCAGCGGCCGGGTGCGCCTTTCCGTTCCATCCGCTTTCGGCCGAGCCTGTATTATGCCAGCGCTGCCCGCCTTTCTTGCCGCGCATCCCGAGATCTCCTTGGAAATGCACTTCAGCGACGCGATGGTGGATTTAGCGAGCGGCGGCTATGATTTCGCGATCCGCTCCGGCCCGCTGGAAGCCTGGCCCGGCCACTCCGCCCGTAAGCTCTTTAGCTTTCCCTGGGTCGCCTGCGCCACGCCGGGCTATCTGGCGCAGCACGGCGAGCCCTCTACGCCTTTTGAACTCAGCGCGCATAGTCAGATCGGGTTCTGGAATCTCAATAAAGGACGGGCGGACGCCTGGCGTTTTCGTTCACCTGAAGAGGGCAGCGCGGTACGCTGGGAGCCCGCCTCGCGCTATCTGTTCGACGACGGCCAGGCTGTATGGCAGATGGTTCGCGCCGGCATTGGCATCGGCTGGGCGCCTGCGTGGCTTGGCGCATCTGATTTCGCCAGCGGCGCGGTGGTCGAGATCTTAAAAGCCTGGCGAACAGAGAGAACAAATATGTGGGTGCTGCGTCTGGAGCGGCGGCTAACGCCGCGACGTACGCAGACGGTTATCGATTTTTTAATGACGCTTTTCTCGCCTTATGAATCCCTGGTGTAACTATCGAGCCTGAACGCAGGAGTGGCAGGCAGACAGGAACGCTCTGCCTGCCAGGGTGAAACAGAGCACAGGGCGCGCTTTATAAAGATTCAGCACGCTAGCGCCGCTCGCTTTCAATATCGCCGCGCGTCAAACCAATATCTTTGAGTTGCGCATCGCTGAGGTGCAGCAGGATCTGACGCGTCTTCCGCCGCTGGTGGATCGCTTTGATGCCTTGCGCGATGGCGCGCAGCAGATGCCAGGGCGTTACTGAAAAAGGTTTTGCCGCGCAGTTTTCTTCGTATCCCATTTTAATTTCCTCATCAGGTGAACTGAGAAGTAGTTTCTGCCTGATGGCCGAAAGGATACAGACGCAAAATTCGACTTTATTTAACATACAGATTGCCGCAGGCGGCCTCTGAATGGTAAAAAAATAGTCTTTCTGTACTGCTTCTTTACTTCTCTGCCTGACGGGAGCCGAACATGACGCGTTATCAACAGCTGGCGATGCATCTGGCGCAGCGCATCGAGCAGGGCCTCTATCGCAGCGGCGAGAAGCTGCCTTCAGTGCGTACGCTGAGCCTTGAGCACGGCGTCAGCATCAGCACCGTGCAGCAGGCGTATCACGTGCTGGAGGAGAAGCAGCTGATTACGCCGCAGCCGCGTTCCGGCTATTTCGTCGCGCCGCGTAAGGCCACGCCGCCGGTTCCGGCGCTGACGCGTCCGGTGCAGCGTCCTGTTGAGATTACGCAGTGGGAATCGGTGCTGGATCTGCTTGAGAGTCGTCTTGAAGGCGATGTGCTGCAGCTGGGTAGCGGTATGCCTAACCTCACGCAGCCTACCCTTAAGCCGCTGTGGAAAATCCTCAGCCGCCAGGCGCAGCGGCAGGAAACGCAGATCCTCAGCTACGACAATCTGTATGGCGTCACCGTTCTGCGCGAACAGGTGGCGCGGCTGGCGATCGACAGCGGCTGCCAGCTGTCGGTTGACGATATCGTTATTACCACCGGCTGCCATGAGGCGCTGTCGGTTTCGATCCGCGCGGTATGCGAGCCGGGCGATATTATCGCGGTGGAGTCGCCGTCGTTTCACGGCATCATGCAGACCCTGCGCGGCTTCGGCATTCGCGCCATTGAGATCCCTACCGATTCGGTCACCGGCATCAGCCTGGAGGCGCTTGAACTGGCGTTTGAGCAGTGGCCCATTAAGGCGGTGATGGTGGTGCCCAACTGTAATAATCCGCTGGGCTTTATTATGCCGGAGGCGCGCAAGCGCGCGCTGCTGACGCTGGCGCAGCGTTTTGACGTGGCGGTGATTGAGGATGACGTATACGGCGAGCTGGCCTGGGAGTATCCGCGACCATCCACCCTGAAATCGCTCGATCTGGATGGTCGGGTGCTGCTGTGCAGCTCTTTTTCGAAAACGGTCGCGCCTGGCCTGCGTATCGGCTGGGTTGCGCCGGGACGCTATCGCGATCGCGTGCTGCATATGAAATATATCGCCACCGGCTCGAGCAACACGCTGGCGCAGCATGCCATGGCGGAGTTTATTCGCCAGGGCTACTATCAGCCGCATCTGCGGCGCATGCGCCAGCTCTACCAGCGCCACTACGACTGCTTTAGCTGCTGGGTGCGCCACTATTTTCCCTGCGGCATCTGCGTGTCGCGTCCGCAGGGCGGCTTTATGATGTGGGTCGAACTGCCGGAAGCGTTTGACGCCGTGCGGCTTAATCGCGAGCTGCGCGATTCGCATATTCAGATTGCGGTTGGATCGCTGTTCTCCGCGTCGGGAAAATATCGCAACTGCCTGCGATTGAGCTTTGCGGTAACGCCGGACGAGCATGTCGAAAAGGCGCTGGAAAAAGTAGGCCAGGCCGTCGAGCGCGCGATAGCCGCCTGCGCGAGCGAACACTCTCCAGACTCCCTGCAGCATGAAACCCTCCTGACGAAATAGTGAGGCAGGGCCGGAGTGGGTGAAGGGGAGGTCCCGGCCCTGGCCGGGCGGAATACCCGGCGAAAGCCACTGTAGCGCGGCAGAAAAACGGCGCGAGCGAGAAAGTCTGTCGCTGCGCGCCGTTTTCCACGCTTTTTACCGGCGTTGCGGGATGTTGCCCCGTTTTGCGCGGCGCGTTCCGCGTTATAAACCCGGCGGCGGTTCCGCCAGCGCAAGCAGCGCCTGGGTCGCGGCGCGCCAGTCCGGTGCCTGGGTAATGGCGCTGACGACGGCGATGCTGCCGACGCCGGTCGCCAGTACTGCCGGCGCGCGCGCCAGGCTAATGCCGCCAATCGCCACGGTGGAGATGCCTTCAAGCCGCGCAATATGCCGCTGAAGCTCGATCAGCCCCTGCGGCGCCGACGGCATCGCTTTGGTCTGGGTAGGAAAAATATGCCCCAGCGCGATATAGGAAGGGCGTATCGCCAGCGCGCGATCCAGCTCGTTGTCGTCATGGGTCGACAGGCCGAGCCGCAACCCCGCCTCACGAATGGCGTCAAGGTTTGCGACATCCAGATCCTCCTGGCCCAGATGCACGCCGTAGGCGCGATGCTTAATCGCCAGCCGCCAGTAGTCGTTGATAAACAGGCGGGCATTGTAACGCTTGCCGAGCGCAATCGCCTCTGCAACCGCAGGCTCAACCGCCTCGTCCTGCTGATCTTTAATGCGCAGCTGGATCGTGCGCACGCCGGCCTCCAGCAGTCGCGCAATCCATTCCACGCTGTCGACGACGGGGTAGAGCCCTAAGCGCGGCGCGGTGGTGGGAAAGGGGGCGTTCACAGCTTCTCCTCGTTCAGCGTGTCGGCTGAGTGATAAAGCTCGCCGCCGCGGCGGCGAAAGGTTTCAGACATCTGCTGCATGCCGATTGCGATCGGCTGCGCCTCGCCTTGCTGGCTGGCAGCATAGTCGCGCACCTCCTGGCTGATTTTCATCGAACAGAATTTCGGCCCGCACATCGAGCAGAAGTGCGCGACTTTGCCTGACTCCTGCGGCAGGGTTTCGTCGTGATAGGCGCGCGCGGTGTGGGGATCGAGCGCCAGGTTAAACTGATCCTCCCAGCGGAATTCAAAGCGCGCCTTGGACATGGCGTTATCGCGGATCTGCGCGCCGGGGTGCCCCTTCGCCAGATCCGCCGCGTGGGCGGCGATCTTATAGGTAATCAGCCCCTGCTTAACGTCCTCTTTATTCGGCAGGCCGAGGTGCTCTTTGGGCGTTACGTAGCAGAGCATGGCGCAGCCGAACCAGCCGATCATGGCGGCGCCGATGCCGGAGGTAAAATGATCGTAGCCGGGGGCGATATCGGTCGTCAGCGGGCCGAGCGTATAGAATGGCGCTTCGTGGCAGTGCTCCAGCTGCTCGGTCATATTGCGGCGGATCATCTGCATCGGGATATGGCCGGGGCCTTCGATCATCACCTGCACGTCATACTCCCAGGCGATCTTCGTCAGCTCCCCCAGCGTGTGCAGCTCAGCGAACTGCGCCTCGTCGTTGGCGTCCTGAATCGAGCCGGGACGCAGGCCGTCGCCGAGCGACAGAGCGACGTCGTAGGCGGCGCAGATTTCGCAAATCTCGCGAAAGTGTTCGTAGAGAAAACTCTCCCGGTGATGCGACAGACACCATTTAGCCATAATCGACCCGCCGCGCGATACGATGCCGGTGAGCCGCTTTGCCGTCATCGGCACATAGCGCAGCAGCACGCCGGCGTGGATAGTGAAGTAGTCGACGCCCTGTTCCGCCTGCTCCAGCAGCGTGTCGCGGAAGACCTCCCAGTCGAGATTTTCCGCAACGCCGTTGACCTTCTCCAGCGCCTGGTAAACAGGGACAGTGCCGATGGGGACCGGGCTGTTGCGCAGGATCCACTCGCGCGTCTCATGGATATAGCGGCCGGTAGAGAGATCCATCACGGTATCGGCGCCCCAGCGCGTCGACCAGACCAGTTTCTCTACCTCTTCTTCGATGGAAGAGGTGACCGCTGAGTTGCCGATATTGGCGTTGACCTTGACCAGAAAGTTGCGGCCGATAATCATCGGCTCCGATTCGGGATGGTTGATGTTGGCGGGAATGATGGCGCGTCCGGCGGCCACCTCCTGGCGTACGAACTCAGGGGTAATATTTTCCGGCAGCTGCGCGCCAAAGCCGTGGCCCTCATGCTGCTGGCGCAGCACTTCGCTGCGGATGCGTTCGCGACCCATGTTCTCGCGCAGGGCGATAAACTCCATTTCCGGCGTGATGATGCCCTGACGCGCGTAATGAAGTTGGGTGACGCGCCGTCCCGCCTTTGCACGCCGCGGCTGCGGCAGCCGCTCGAAGCGCAGATGGTCGAGCCCGTCGTCGGCCAGCCGCTGCTGGGTATAGCGCGAGCTGGTGTGCGTCAGAACGTCGCTGTCGTCGCGCGCGGCAATCCAGTCGGCGCGCAGCTTCGCCAGCCCGCGCTGCACGTCGATAACCGCCTCGGGATCGCCGTAGGGGCCGGCGGTATCATAGACCGGCACGGCCTCATTCTCTTCATAGCGTGGACGATCTTTATCGCCGCCGAGCAGCGTCGGGCTAAGCTGGATCTCACGCATCGGCACGCGAATATCGTCGCGGCTGCCCTGGATCCAGATACGTTTCGAGTTGGGGAAAGCGACGCCGCTCTGAAGCGCCTCAATAAAGGCCTGCGCCTGAGCGCGCTGTTCACGTCGGTTGGTTTTGGTCGTAGACATAGCAATTTTCCTGTTGAGGGGGAACGTTGCTTGTCCGGAGTTCGGAAGGAGTAACAGAGACGGCAGGCAAAAACGCCAGCGTACTGATGATATTTACTCTTGTTCCCTTCGCAGGTTCTAACCTGATCAGGTTCCGCGGATCCCGAATTAACGGTCTCAGCCCTTGCGGGCACTCCGACAAGATTTCGTTTTACGCTTTAGACGCAAAACGCCCGTGCACATGGCACAAAAAAAACAAAACGGGTTTTCGACGAGAAAGCCGAAAACCCGTTCAGCATAGAAGGGCTGGTTCAGAATAACAAGCGATTTACAATTGGCTAACCTTAAGCCGGACGCGACAGCTGCGTGCTGTCGTTGGCTACCGGCGCGCGCACCAGGCTGTTGTCCCAGGCGAGCTGAATTAACTTGTCTTCCAGGGTAAAGCGCGCTTCCAGCACTTCGCCGACTTCCGACAGCGCCAGCTGAAAATCGACGCAGTTATCATCGTCGATCGACTGCTGCAGATGGCCGTCATAAAGCTGCATCAGGCGCTCGGTGTTGGCCTCCAGCGGCGGATAGACCTGCGCGGCGGCAATCATCGGGCTGTCGCCTTCCATCTCATTGATGATGCGCTCGTAAATGCTGAAGTGGCCAGCGGAAAGATAGTCGACCAGGCCGTGACAAAAATTGTCGAGCGCCTGCTCGTCTAAGGTGGTGAGCGCATCTTTGTTCGGCTTCAGCCCAACCAGATGGTAATAAGAAACAAGTAGCTGGCGACGGGCGTCCAGCCACGTATCTACCAGTTCGTTGCTGCCACCTACGCGCTCGGTCAGGACGTTTAACTGGTTAAGCATATCTGACTCCATGTAAAGAAAGTTCCCTTCCCGTCGCGCTGTGGCTGGCGTGGTGCCGCCTGCAAGCTGGACGATTTAGGGTATAGTTGTTTGTCTACACACTTAACATCAGGACTTCAGCGTATCGATAGGACGCTAAGGATGACGATTAGATGCAACATGAGATCTCAAGCGTAGACGCTGGATGGTGGATTGTCAGCCATGAACAGAAACTTTGGTTGCCGCAGGGCGATCTGCCTCACGGCAGCGCCGCTGCGTTTAAGCTGGCCGGAAGCAGAGCGCAGGCGGTTGGCGAGTGGCAAGGCGAAACGGTATGGCTGGTGTGTGAAAATCGCGATCGCGATATGTTTTCGGTGCGTCAGCTGATCGATGAAGAGCCGGGGCTGTTTCAGCTCGCCGGGCGCGCCGTACAGCTGGCGGAGTTTTACCGTTCGCATCGCTTCTGCGGCTACTGCGGCCACGAAATGCATCTGAGCAAGCATGAAAACGCCTGTCTGTGCGGACACTGCCGCGAGCGCTACTATCCGCAAATCGCGCCCTGCATTATCGTCGCTATCCGCCGCGGCGACGAAATATTGCTGGCGAACCATGCGCGTCATCGCAACAGCATTTATACCGTGCTGGCGGGCTTTGTCGAGGTGGGCGAGACGCTGGAGCAGGCGGTCGCGCGCGAGGTGATGGAAGAGAGTAACGTCCGCGTCAAAAACCTGCGCTACATTACGTCGCAGCCCTGGCCCTTCCCGCATTCGCTGATGATGGCCTTTATGGCGGAGTATGACGGCGGCGATCTGCAAATCGATAATAAAGAGCTGCTGGACGCCGGCTGGTACCGCTACGACGCGCTGCCGCTGCTGCCACCGCCGGGCACCGTGGCGCGCCGGCTAATTGAAGATACCGTGGCCATCTGCCGCGGCGAGGCGTAAGAAGTGTTACACTACGCGCCTGAAATTGAGAGAGTCCTGAAATGAGTGAACTGAAGAACGATCGTTATCTGCGTGCCCTGTTACGTCAACCCGTCGATATCACGCCGGTATGGATGATGCGACAAGCCGGGCGTTATTTGCCGGAGTATAAAGCGACGCGCGCCGTAGCCGGCGATTTTATGTCGCTGTGCAAAAACGCCGAACTGGCGTGTGAAGTGACCCTGCAGCCGCTGCGCCGCTATCCGCTCGACGCGGCGATCCTCTTCAGCGATATCCTGACTATTCCCGACGCGATGGGACTGGGACTCTACTTTGAAAGCGGCGAAGGCCCGCGCTTCTCTAATCCGATTACCTGCCGCGCCGATGTCGACAAACTGCCGGTGCCCGATCCAGAGCAGGAACTCGGCTATGTGATGAACGCCGTGCGCACCATTCGCAAAAACCTCAACGGCGAAGTGCCGCTGATCGGTTTTTCCGGCAGTCCCTGGACGCTGGCGACGTATATGGTTGAAGGCGGCAGCAGCAAGGCCTTCACTAAAATCAAAAAAATGATGTATGCCGATCCCGCTACGCTCCATGCGATGCTCGATAAGCTGGCAGACAGCGTCATTCTCTACCTCAACGCGCAGATCCGCGCCGGCGCGCAGTCGGTTATGGTGTTTGACACCTGGGGCGGCGTATTGACCGGCCGCGATTACCGCGACTTCTCGCTCTACTACATGCATAAGATCGTCGACAGCGTGCTGCATGAGAACGAAGGGCGCCGCGTGCCGATTACGCTCTTCACCAAAGGGGGCGGGCAGTGGCTGGAGGCGATGGCCGCGACCGGCTGCGATGCGCTCGGTCTGGACTGGACCACCGATATTGGCGAGGCGCGTCGTCGCGTTGGCGATAAAGTCGCGCTGCAGGGCAACATGGATCCGTCTATGCTTTATGCGCCGGCTGCGCGTATCGAGCAGGAAGTCGCGGGCATTCTCGACGGCTTCGGCGCGGGCAGCGGTCACGTCTTCAATCTGGGGCATGGCATCCATCAGGATGTGCCGCCAGAGCATGCAGGCGTGTTCGTTGAGGCGGTGCACCGCCTCTCAGGCCAATATCATCAGGAGTAAGTATGGACATTGCTGCACTGCGCGCAGAACAGATACAGCGCGCTGCAGAGGTCGTGCGGCAGGATGATTTCGACGTTCTGCCGCCGCGTTTTATCGGCGGTGCCGACGTCGGATTCGAACAGGAAGGGGCGGTGACGCGCGCCGCCCTGGTTATCCTCGAATATCCTTCCCTGAAGCTGGTGGAGCATCGCGTCGCGCGCATCGCCACCACCATGCCCTATATTCCCGGCTTCCTCTCTTTTCGCGAATATCCTGCGCTGCTGGCGGCATGGGAAATGCTTGAGCGCAAACCGGATCTTCTTTTTGTCGACGGACACGGCATTTCGCACCCGCGTCGCCTCGGCGTCGCCTCCCACTTTGGCTTACTGGTTGACGTTCCGACCATCGGCGTGGCGAAAAAGCGTCTGTGCGGCCGCTTTGCCGAACTGGATGCCGAGCCGGGATCGCGCCAGCCGCTGATAGACAAAGGCGAGCAGATCGGCTGGGTATGGCGCAGCAAAGCGCGCTGCAACCCGCTTTTCGTCGCGACCGGTCACCGCGTCAGCCTGGATAGCGCGCTGCACTGGGTGGAAAAGTGCATGGGCGGCTATCGCCTGCCGGAACCGACGCGCTGGGCCGATGCCGTCGCCTCCAACCGCACCGCCTTTCAGCGCTGGCAAAGCGCGCTTTAACGCTGTGCGCGCGGCGCTTTTGCGGTACACTGCCGCCAGCTAAACGATGAAGAGCCCTGTTCATGTTACAAAACCCCGTTCACCTGCGTCTGGCTAAGCTGGAAAGCTGGCAGCATCTGACCTTTATGGCTTGCCTGTGCGAGCGTATGTTCCCTAATTACTGGGCATTCTGCCAGCAGACGCAATTCGCCGATCCGGCGCTTTATCGTCGCCTTCTCGACCTTATCTGGGAAAGCCTGACGGTCAAAGATGCCAAAATCAATTTTGACAGCCAGCTGGAAAAGCTTGAAGCGGCGATTCCCGACGGCGACGCATTCGATATCTACGGGGTTTATCCCGCCATCGACGCCTGCGTGGCGCTAAGCGAAGTGCTGCACGCGATGCTGAGCGGCGAAACGCTGGAGCATGCAATTGAAGTGAGCAGGACCTCGATCACCACCGTTGCGATGCTGGAAATGACCCAGGCCGGACGCGAAATGAGCGACGAAGAGCTGCGCGAAAACCCTGCCGTGATCGACGAGTGGGACCTGCAATGGGAGATTTTCCGCCTGCTTGCCGACTGCGAAGAACGAGACCTTGAATTGATCAAAGGTTTGCGTTTGGACCTGCGGGAGGCGGGAATCAGCAACATCGGTATAAATTTTCAGCAGTAAGGCGGGAAAACGTGACTTCAGGCCCGAATTAGCGCGCCTGGAGGCTTCACATCGGCCCCCTCTCTGGTCTACATTTGGGGGGCTGAAAATTGTGGCTATCGGTGCGTGCAGGCTGAAGAGTGCCAGAATATGGCTTTTCCCTCGCACTCGTTGCTTAGCAAGCGATAAATACACTTTAAGGATAACTTATGAACAAGACTCAACTGATTGATGTGATCGCGGAAAAAGCGGACCTGTCGAAAACCCAGGCTAAAGCGGCTCTGGAATCAACTCTGGCTGCGATCACTGAGTCTCTGAAAGAAGGTGATGCTGTACAACTGGTTGGTTTTGGTACTTTTAAAGTGAACCACCGCGCTGAGCGTACCGGTCGCAACCCGCAAACTGGCAAAGAGATCAAAATCGCTGCGGCAAACGTACCGGCATTCGTATCTGGTAAAGCGCTGAAAGACTCTGTTAAATAAGACGTCGCACTGCGGTCAGAATTTTAAAAGAAGGGGCGGATTCGCCCCTTTTGTATTAGGGGCCAGCTATGCCGAACCTGCGTTCGCCCTCCTGTTTTGCCCTGCTTGCTCTACTTCTGCTTTCCGGGTGCGGTTCAACGCCCGACACGCCTCCTTTTAGCGCCAGCGGCTACCTTGCCGATCGCGGCGCGGTGCGCATCTGGCGCAAAAACAGCCATCTCACTATTCATCTGCGCACGCTCTACACGCCTTTTAACGGCGACGCGGCGGAAACTACCGACTATGTGTGGCAGGAAGAGAAGCTGGTCAGTATCGCGCGCCACGTTAACGGCAAGCAGCCGGACGATGTCACCTTACGCTTCGATCAGGATGGCAGCCTGAGCTTTATGCAGCGGCAGCTGGCCGATCGGCGCGAAGCGGTCGATCCCGATACGGTAGAACTCTATAAGTTCGATGCGCAGCGTATGCTGGCGCAGAGCAATGCGCTGCTGAGCGGTCGCGTGATGCTGAAGCAGGGCCAGTGGCTGGGCGCGAAGCAAATCGCCACCTGCGGCGGCGGGCGCGAGTCGCCATCCTTCGACAATTACGCGCTTCAGACGCTGGCGCAGCAGCAGCAGCAGCAACGCAGCAGCGCGCCACTGCTGGTTTCCTGGCTGGAAGCGCCGGAAGGCACGCAGCTGCTGCGCGTCGCGCCGGGAGAAAGCTGCGATTCGCAGCCGAAAGAAGAGGATTTTTAGGGCAAAGAAAAGGGCGCATAGCGCGCCCTTTTGCTTACTTGCGGTTAATGGCGCGATAGCCGATATCGCGGCGGCAGAAGCTGCCGTTCCAGGAAACCGGCTGAGCCAGCTCATAGGCGCGCTTTTGCGCCGCCGCCACGTCCTCGCCCAGCGCGGTGACGCAGAGCACGCGGCCGCCGTTCGTCAGCACCAGATCGTTCTCCAGGCGCGTCCCGGCATGGAATATCTTGCCGTCTTCTACCTCTTCCAGCGGCAGGCCGTGGATCTGCTCGCCGTTGACGTAATCGCCCGGATAGCCGCCTGCCGCCAGCACGACGCCCAGTGCCGGACGCGGATCCCATTTTGAATCCTGACGATCCAGCGTGCCGTCGCAGGCCGCCAGGCAGAGCTCGACCAGATCCGACTGCAGGCGCAGCATAATCGGCTGCGTTTCTGGATCGCCGAAGCGGCAGTTAAATTCAATGACCTTCGGCTGGCCTGACCCATCGATCATCAGGCCGGCATACAGGAAGCCGGTATAGACGTTGCCTTCTGCCGCCATGCCGCGCACCGTCGGCCAGATGACCTGATCCATTACGCGCTGGTGGATCTCGTCGGTGACGACCGGGGCGGGAGAGTAGGCGCCCATGCCGCCGGTGTTCGGGCCAGTATCGCCATCGCCAACGCGCTTGTGATCCTGACTGGTGGCCATCGGCAGCACGTGCTCGCCATCTACCATCACGATAAAGCTGGCCTCTTCGCCATCGAGAAACTCTTCGATGACGATACGGTGGCCTGCGTCGCCAAAGGCGTTGCCGGCCAGCATATCTTTGACGGCGGCCTCGGCCTCTTCCAGCGTCATTGCCACAATTACGCCTTTACCGGCAGCCAGGCCGTCAGCCTTGATGACGATTGGCGCACCTTTCTCGCGCAGGTAGGCCAGCGCCACCTCCACGTCGGTGAAGTTACGGTATTCCGCAGTGGGAATATGGTGGCGAGCCAGGAAATCTTTGGTAAAGGCTTTGGAGCCTTCCAGCTGCGCGGCGTCTTTAGTCGGGCCAAAAATTTTCAGGCCCGCCGCGCGGAAAGCGTCTACCACGCCGATAACCAGCGGCGCTTCCGGTCCGACGATGGTCAGATCGATCGCTTCGCGCTGGGCGAAGGCCAGCAGAGCAGGAATATCGGTCGGGCTGATATCGACATTTTGCAGCGCGGGCTCCAGCGCGGTGCCGGCGTTACCGGGCGCGACGAATACCGTTTCCGCCAGCGGCGACTGCGCCGCTTTCCAGGCCAGCGCGTGTTCACGTCCGCCGTTGCCAATCACTAAAATTTTCATATTGCTCTCCGGGTAATTAATGGCGGAAGTGGCGCATGTCAGTGAAGATCATGGCGATGCCGTGCTCGTTTGCCGCGGCGATAACCTCATCGTCGCGAATAGAGCCGCCCGGCTGGATAACGCAGGTGACGCCAACGGCGGCGGCGGCATCAATACCGTCGCGGAACGGGAAGAAGGCGTCGGAAGCCATCGCCGAGCCTTTTACCTCCAGCCCTTCGTCCGCGGCCTTGATGCCGGCGATTTTAGCGGAGTAGACGCGGCTCATCTGGCCGGCACCGATGCCGATGGTCATATTGTCGCGCGCATAAACGATGGCGTTGGATTTGACGAACTTCGCCACCTTCCAGCAGAAGAGCGCGTCGCGCAGCTCCTGCTCGCTCGGCTGGCGCTTGCTGACGACACGCAGCTGGCTCGCTTCCACCATGCCCAGATCGCGATCCTGTACCAGCAGGCCGCCGGTAACGCGTTTGAAATCGAGGCCGGGAACGCGTTCCTGCCACTGACCGCAAACCAGTACGCGAACGTTCTGCTTCGCCGCCGTAACTTTCAGCGCCGCTTCGCTGGCGGAGGGGGCGATGATCACTTCAACAAACTGACGGCTGATGATCGCCTGCGCGGTGGCTTCGTCCAGCTCGCGGTTGAAAGCGATGATGCCACCGAAGGCAGAGGTCGGATCGGTCTGGTAAGCGCGCTCGTAAGCCTCAAGGATCGATGCGCCAGCGGCGACGCCGCAGGGGTTGGCATGCTTGACGATAACGCAGGCTGCTTCGCTGAACGCCTTCACGCACTCCAGCGCCGCGTCGGTATCGGCAATATTGTTATAGGAGAGCGCTTTGCCCTGAAGCTGCTGCGCGGTCGCCACTGAAGCTTCCTGCACGTTCTCTTCTATATAGAAGGCGGCGTCCTGATGGCTGTTTTCGCCGTAGCGCATATCCTGCTTCTTAATGAAGTTGAGATTCAGCGTGCGCGGGAAGCGACCGGCGGGCCGATCGCGCTCGCCGTGGTAGGCGGGAACCAGCGAGCCGAAGTAGTTGGCGATCATGCTGTCGTAGGCCGCGGTATGCTCAAACGCCTTGATAGCGAGATCGAAGCGGGTTTCCAGCGTCAGGGAGTTCTCGTTGGCGTCCAGCTCGGCAAGGATGGCGTCGTAGTCGCTGCTCTTGACCACAATCGCCACGTCCTTATGGTTCTTGGCCGCCGAGCGCACCATAGTCGGGCCGCCGATGTCGATATTCTCTACCGCATCTTCCAGCGTGCAGCCTTCGCGCGCGACCGTCTGGGCGAAGGGATAGAGGTTAACCACCACCATATCGATAGGTTCGATAGCGTGCTGCGCCATAATGGCATCATCCTGGCCGCGACGCCCCAGAATGCCGCCGTGCACTTTCGGGTGCAGCGTTTTGACGCGTCCATCCATCATTTCCGGGAAGCCGGTGTAGTCAGACACTTCGGTAACGGCAAGACCCGCATCGGCCAGCAGGCGAGCGGTTCCGCCTGTAGAGAGGAGTTCGACGCCGCGGCTGGAGAGCGCCTGAGCAAATTCGAGGATACCTGCTTTGTCTGAGACACTCAGCAGAGCGCGGCGTACAGGACGACGTTGTTGCATGGTGGTTTTATCCCTTGGCTTTGTTTCGCGTAAATAAGAGCGTTACATCAAGCTTAGCGATCTTCTTATGAATAAAAAGAGGCGAAACTTCAGGTAACGCCCCGAAAAGGGGCATCCGATACGTCGCGGGGCATTGTAGCGAAAACGTTTGCGTGCTGCTCGCAAAAATTCGTCTTGCGATGCATTGTGGATAACTTTGTGGGTAATCGCGTATAAGGCGGGCTTTTGCTGTGGAATGCAGCGAACGGTCATTTTTCTGCAATTTAGCTGTTGCGCTCTCTGAACGACTCCCTATAATGCGCCTCCATCGACACGGCGCAACGGCTTACGGAAGGCAGTGTTGATAAGGCTCGGCAAGCTGAGCCGCCGGATGAAATCACTGAAAAAAGTGGTTGACTCCGAAGGAGAGTAGCGTAATATACGCCACCTCGCAGCAGCAGGCTCCGCCGCTGACTGCACCGCTCTTTAACAATTTATCAGACAAT
>NZ_JAKRNN010000032.1:0-35064 GCF_022346785.1 Pantoea sp. ACRSC | reverse complement strand
CCCACCCCCCCCCACCCCCCCCCAACCCGCCCACCCCAGCCCAGCACCCGCCCCCCCCGCCCACCCCGCACACCGCCCACCAGACCCCCCTGGGACACAAGAGCCCCACGACAACCGAGATATACACGCGGGTATTTGCGCTGGACGTAGCCGCGAGACATCGGGTGCAGCTCCAGATGGTGGGAACCGATGCTGTGGTCATGCTCAGAAAGAGCAGCTCTTGATACGTCCGAAACCGACCGTTTTGGTACAGTCTATTTAATATTATAATGACATCAAACGGTTATATCTGTTTACTCATTTGAGTAAATTAACTTTTGTGTTTTTGATTCTTTACGTAAATACTCATTTGTGGTTTACTCCTGTTCACTATCACTCAAATGAGTAAATGAGACACTGAGCATGAAAATCATTTCGTTTCTGAATCCTAAAGGTGGCTCTGGCAAAACCACTGCCACAATCAATGTCAGCACCTCCATTGCCAGTAGCGGTAAAAAAGTCGCAGTTGTTGATACTGACCCACAAATGAGTCTGACCAACTGGAACAGCGCCGGTAAGGCTGGGTTCGATGTTTTTACCGCCTCATCTGAAAAAGACGTGTATCAGGTTCGTAAAGAACTCGGGGATTATGATTACGTAATTATTGATGGTGCTGGTTCGCTTTCTGTTATCACTTCTGCGGCCGTAATGGTGAGCGATCTCATCATCATTCCTGTTACACCGAGTCCACTTGATTTCTCAGCGGCAGGTTCAGTGGTAACTGTTCTTGAGGCGCAGGCATACAATCGCCCTGTCGAGGCTCGATTCCTGATCACTCGAAAAATTGAACAGGCAACGATGCTCAGCGTTTTAAAAGAAAGTATTGCCCAGACGGGTATTAAAGCGTTTAAAACTGCTATTACTCAGCGCCAGAGCTATGTGCGATCGGTTCTTGAAGGTGAAAGCGTTTTTAACACCTCTGACAGAGCTGCTCAGGGAGAAATTCAAATTCTGAGTAAAGAGATTCTGTCTTTTTTTGAGTAAATACTCATACGCTCATTTGAGGAGGATATATGGCACTTGAGAAAAAACATTCATCATCAATGATGACGTTCGGCGCGCATCGTGATCTGGAAAAAATTGTTCAGGCTCCTGAGGTGAAAGCTCTGTCAGAAAAGCAAAAGCGCGTGAACGTGAATTTTAATGAAGAGAAGCATTCCCGTTTTAAAGTGGCATGTGCCAAACGCGGAACCAGCATCACAGATGTGATCAATGAGCTGGTTGACGAATGGTTGCGCAAAAATGAGTAGTTACTCATTTGAGTAATGACTCAATTGAGCGCATGTATCTGGGTCAAGTTATGGTTGCTTAACAGGGCTGATAGCTTGACCTTTATAACTAAAGATACCATGTGGACTATTAATAGAAACTCAAATGAGTGAATGAGTAAAAATGTGAGAGCGTCATTGATTAAAGCCAGCAGAGCTCAACAGCACCAGACCTTTTTCTGGTTTGATAGTCTGGAACGGGGTCTGTCTGTCAAAGCATATATACGAGAGCGAGCTTTTTTACTCATAGAAGTAAATGAGTGAATGAGCTTTTGCGCATATGACATTATTGAGAAAGTATAATCAGTTTGTGCAAGCTTGATGTTTGTTATGTCTTATGAAGCCTGATCCGCTATCAATTTTGAGGTTATGAAGTAAAGCTCATATGAGTTTATGAGTGATATAGGCTCATAGTTGACTAACCATTTCGTATTTGAGTTTTTACTCATTTGAGTGAAAGCTCAAAGTGCAAATAACTTTCAATAGTGTTTCTCATTCCTTGACCTGTGAAAATTCCGATCAGCCTTTTAGCGACACACATTCCTTTCTGGTTTATCCATGCCTCGTTAAATCAATCCCGCTTCGTCTTCCATAAAGGTCTAAACCTTTAGGCACAAATTCTGTTATGAGTAAGTAATAAGGACGGGCTCGATTACCCTAGAACTTATTTTGAGTGTATATAAATACATTGAGTAAATGAGTAAGTGAGTATAGGGTTATGCAAAGGCCTGAGTCATATTCACTCAAAAGAGTAAATGTGTTTTTACTCACATGGCTTTAACAAAAGGGATAATCAGCGTTCACGAGCGAAAAGTTCAATGATGCCCTGAGCAGCCTAAAAGAGCATTCAGTATTTGAGTTTATGAGTAAATACTCATATAGATTTAAAAGTAATAGCGCTTAATGCTGACAAGCTAACTTTTAATTGAGTTTTTACTTAATTGAGTAAAAGAGTAAAAACTCAATAGATTTAGTGCGTTCTGATGGTGTAGCTAAGTGTAATTAACCTGAAAAAAATGCAGGTCAGCATACTTTAGCGACAGGCAGTTCTTTCCAGTTGGTTGTCCACGCCTTACTCAACATCTCACGCTTCATTTTCCAGTCAGGGTCGATACCTTTCCCCGCAAATCCAATATTGTAACGCCCCGACTGGTTCATTTTGTCTATTAAGCTCATCAGCGCCTCGCTGCCTGCACGCGGCACCTCATCGTCGAACAAATTAAGCTGTGCCATGCCGTCCGGCCGCAGCTCGTTCAGCATGATGCCAGCTTTCGCATAGCGGAAGCCCGGGCGCCAGATCGCATCAAGAGACTTCACGGCCGCCTCGATGATATTGCGTGTGTCCTGTGTGCCGACGCGCAGCTTCACAAAGGCCGTATTGCCGTACCCGGGCTGACCAGTATCGAAAGGAGATGTGCGGATAAAAACGGAAACGTGATGGCAGAACTGGCGATCCTCACGAAGCTTTTCCGCCACGCGCTCGGCGTAGGCGCAGACGGACTGACGCATTGCGTCATACTCCGTAATACGTTCGCCAAAGCTGCGGCTGACCACTATCTGCTGCTTTGGTGGCAGCGCGTCTTCCATCGGGATGCAGGACTCACCGTTAAGCTCACGCACCGTACGCTCCAGCACTACGCCAAAGGTTTTTCGGATGAGGGAAGGGGAGGCGCGCGCCAGATCGAGCGCTGTTGTGACGCCGAGCAGCTGCAGTCGCTTTTCAAGTCGGGAGCCCACACCCCAAAGTTCACCCACGGGTTGACGTGACAGCAGCTTTTCGGTCCGCTTTGGATTACCCGGTGTAAGGGCGAGCACCCCGCCAAACTGCGGCCATTCCTTCCCGGCCCATTGCGCTGACTTCGCCAGCGTCTTCGTCGGCCCCAGACCGACCCCGACAGTCAGCCCGGTACAGGTTTTTACATGGTTGCGGATCATGCGGCCGAAATCCTCAAAGGGCATGGCCATTTCCATGCCGCGGCAGTCACAGAACCCCTCATCTACGGAATAAACCTCCAGACGCGGCACCATCTCCTCGATACAGGACATCACACGCGTGCTCATAGAGTGATTTATGTGGAATAGAAATTCAACACGAGACTTAAATCTTTCTGAGAGGATGTACACTACAAATTTGTACATTAATTATACAGGACTTATCCCCCGTTTTTGTGGATAAGGCAGAGGGCATATGTACCGACCGGCTGCAAAAACACGCCCGGGTTTTTACGATATTTAATACAGGGGGATGTCAGTTTAAAAAAGCCTGAACAGGGACGCGGCATTTCCCTTCTGGCTGTATAGCGGGCAGTCCGGATAAGAACGGTGATTTTTACCACCCTGACGCCGGGTGTATGTATCAAAAATCACCGGCTGGAATGAGACAGGCGGTACTTTCCGGAAGCTGCGACTGGACAGCTTCCATTTGCTGTCACGCTGCCATTTTCCGGCATTCTTCAGCACAGCGGTAACAGGCTTCAGCACATTTCTTACAGTGCTCGTGCTCATGTTTCGCGCACTCATCACCGCATTTCTGGCATGCTTCTGCGCAAACCTTACAAATCTGAGCAGCGAATTCACTGTCCATTGTCATCAGCTCAGCTGCCAGGCGGCAGATGCTGGCGCACTGCATGTCCGCCCGGATGCATTCGCGCATCATCTCAATATTTTCTTCTTTCAGGCAGGACGTTGCGCAGTAGTCACAGGTTGCAGCGCAGATATAACAGGCCTCAATGCAGTTGCGGTATTGTTCAGACATAATTTCTTCCCGTAATCGTTAAATGCAAAGAAGTGGTAAGCATGGAACAAAATGTTGATTGCTGCAAAAGCGTTTTATACAGACGGTAGCAGGAGTGGGATAAAACAGGGTTAAAAAAAGCCCGTCACAGTCAGACGGGCTGGCTGATTACAGCCTAAACAAAGTTGTTCAGATAACTCAGTGTAATGAGGGTTAACGCACAACACATTCCGTAACAACAGTAACCATGACAAAATCCGGATGATTTATGCCCAGGTTTTTTCAGCTAAGGCTACGGGCTGTCATCTGCGTTTATTTATCTTCCTGCATCATCTTGCGGTGCGTTTCAATAATGTTCTGATGTGCGGCAGAACTGCTGTTATTCATGCTCTGATGTGCCTGAATCGCCAGCTCATGTTCATTCATGGAGGCCGCCGGGGCTTTCTTGTTCATGCAGCAGGACATGTCCATGGGGGCTGGCTGAGCCTGAGCGGCTGAAACGGACAGAAGGACCGCAGCGGCGGCAAGCATAATCTTTTTCATTCGTAATTCCTTACGTTTAAAGGATAAAAATAGCCGTTAATTCCGGACAGGAACTTTACCGGCCTCAGTGATTTTCATCGTATCCGAAAAAAAACACCGTGAACGAAAATGACAAAAATGTAATTCAAAAACATCAGGTTCCAACATGACATAAATGTAATCAAGTCGGGATTCCTGTTGTGATAGCTTGCCGGTAACAAAAATAAAGTTCCTGACCGGATTGCATTAGTGATGCATCTGGTGTGGAGAGATTTTCTCCCGGGATAATCTGCATTTTGCCGGAGCACAGTCATGCAGCTTAAAAGTTCACGACGCAATTTTATCAAAGGGATCGCAGCGGCCAGCGTTGCTGGCGGTCTTGGTATGAAGACGTTCAATGCTTTCTCGGCGGTAAGTCTGGTACAGCCCCGCACGCTTACCGGTAATGATTTCGACCTGTTTATCGCCGAAACGCCACTTAATATCACCGGCAACATCCGTTATGCCAAAACCATCAACAGCGGCCTGCCGGGGCCTCTGCTGCGCTGGAAAGAAGGCGATACTGTCACGTTACGGGTTAAAAACCGTCTGAAAGAAACAACCTCCATTCACTGGCATGGCATCATTCTGCCAGCCAACATGGATGGCGTTCCCGGCCTCAGCTTTCACGGTATTGAACCCGATGATACTTACGTCTATTCATTTCGCGTAAGGCAGAATGGCACCTACTGGTATCACAGCCATTCCGGCCTGCAGGAGCAGGAGGGCGTTTACGGCCCGATTATCATTGATCCCGCTGAGCCTGAGCCATTTAAGTATGATCGGGAACACGTGGTAATGCTGACCGACTGGTCAGATGAAAATGCCTCTGCCATTCTTTCAAAACTGAAAAAGCAGTCCGACTACTACAACTTTGCCAAGCCTGCTGCTGGTGACTTTTTCCGTGATGCCCGGGATAAGGGGCTGGGAAATACCCTGGCTGACCGGAAGATGTGGGCGGAAATGAAGATGAACCCGACTGACCTTGCAGACGTCAGCGGTGCGACTTACACCTATCTCATGAACGGTCAGGGCCCGGGTAAAAACTGGACGGGGCTGTTCCGTAAAGGCGAAAAAATCCGCCTCCGCTTTATCAATGGCTCTGCCATGACCTACTTCGATGTACGCATTCCTGGCGTGAAGATGACCGTGGTGGCTGCTGACGGCCAGTACGTCACCCCCGTCAGTGTGGATGAGTTTCGTATTGCCGTAGCTGAAACCTACGATGTCATTGTAGAGCCCGTCCAGGATGCCTGCACCATCTTTGCCCAGTCCATGGACAGAAGCGGCTATGCACGGGGCACGCTTGCCGTTCGTGAAGGCATGACTGCCCCGGTTCCTTCCACCGATCCTCGTCCCTGGCTCACCATGGATGATATGGGAATGGGGGGAATGGATCACGGCAGCATGGGAGATACAGATCACGGGCAGATGCAGGGTATGGGCGGCGGTAGCATGCAGAGCATGGATGGTTCAGCTGTGGAAAGCGCCCCGGCAGGCAGTATGGCTGGCATGGATCACAGCAGCATGGCCGGCATGGACCACGGCAGCATGGCCGGCATGGACCACGGCAGCATGGCCGGCATGGACCACGGCAGCATGGCCGGCATGGGTGATATGCAGAAGCATCCGGCATCAGAAACGAACAACCCACTGGTTGACATGCAGGCCATGATGCCCACGTCGAAGCTCAGCGATCCGGGTATCGGGTTGAGGAATAACGGCCGCAGGGTTCTGACCTACGCTGACCTGAAAAGTACTTTTGACGATCCGGACGGACGCGAACCCTCACGCACCATAGAACTGCATCTTACCGGCCATATGGAAAAATTTGCCTGGTCTTTCAATGGTATTAAGTTTTCCGATGCAGAGCCGGTCACGCTCCGCTATGGCGAGCGCGTCCGCATTGTCCTGGTCAACGATACCATGATGACACATCCCATTCATTTGCACGGAATGTGGAGCGACCTTGAGGATGAAGAAGGGAATTTCCTGGTGCGTAAACACACCATAGATATGCCGCCCGGCACGCGCCGCAGCTATCGTGTGACGGCCGATGCGCTGGGCCGATGGGCTTACCACTGTCACCTGCTTTTTCATATGGAAACAGGCATGTTCCGTGAGGTCCGGGTTAATGAGTGAGGTACTTCTGATGTCAGCTTCTGATCGTGGTGATATGAAACATAACTTTTGCAGCCCGGCGGCCGGGCTGCTGGTTTTCGCAGCGATTGCCGGCAGCGCACTTACGGCCGTCCCTGATGCCCGGGCTGAAGCGGCGCACAACATGCAGGCGCATGACATGAGTGCAATGTCGGGCATGGACCACTCCGCTATGGGCAATATGGAACCCATGTCCGGGATGGAAGGCATGGAGTCTATGCAGCCTGCTGCCCCGACTGAAAGCAGAACGCCTGTTCCGGTACTGACGGACGCCGACCGCCGGGCTGCGTTTCCTGACGTGCATGGTCATAAAGTGCATGACAGCAGCATGAACTGGTATCTGCTGGCCGATCAGCTTGAGTGGCAGAAAAATAATGAGGCCGGGGGATTCAGCTGGGACGTCAGCGGCTGGGCTGGCGGGGATATTGATCGGCTCTGGCTGCGCAGCGAAGGGGAAACCAGCGACGGAAAAACCGAGTCGGCAGAGGTGCAGGCCCTCTGGGGGCACGCTGTCTCGCCCTGGTGGGACGTGGTCGCGGGTGCGCGGCAGGACTTCAGGCCCGGCAGGCCCCAGACATGGGCCGCCGCCGGCTTTCAGGGCATGCCGCTGTATAACCTCGAAACTGAACTCACCGCGTTTGCCGGTGAGCAGGGACGCACCGCGCTCCGGTTTGAAGCAGAGTATGACGTGCTGCTGACCAACCGGCTCATCCTGCAGCCGTCTTTTGAAGCCAATTTTTACGGTAAGGATGATGAGGTGCGTGAAACCGGGAAAGGACTGTCCGGTACCGAGCTTTCCCTGCGCCTTCGTTACGAAGTAAAGCGGGAATTTGCGCCTTATGTGGGCGTATCGTGGAGCCAGCTTTATGGCAACACGGCCGATATGGCGACCCGTGAAGGAGAGAAGGACAACGAAGTGCGCTTTCTTCTCGGTGCCCGCGTGTGGTTCTGATGCAGTTAATTCTAACAAACAAGACAGGTATGAATATGAAACGTAATTATGCTGGCTACGTCATCGCTGTTGCCGCCTCTGTTGCTGCTTTTGGCGCGCAGGCGCATCCGGAACTGGCTTCTTCTGTCCCTGCTGATAAAGCGCAGGTGGCAGCGCCTTCAAAAGTGGAGCTGCACTTTACTGAGAATCTGGTCACAAAATTTTCTGGTGCACGTCTCGTCATGACCGCTATGCCCGGCATGTCCTCTCATGCCCCGATGGCGGTTGCGGCAAAAGTGGCCGCCGGTGGCGATCCGAAAACCATGGTGATCACGCCAGCCAAACCTCTGGTGCCTGGCACATACAAGGTGGAGTGGCGTGCGGTGTCTTCTGATACACACCCGCGCACGGGTAACGTCAGCTTTAGCGTGAAATAATGCCATGAACGATCAGACTTTTATTGTTATCCGCTTTTTCCTTTACCTTGACCTTATGGTTCTGTTTGGGCTGCCTTTATTTGAACTGTATGCCGTGAAGGGAACGCTTAAAAAATCGGTGTCATTATTCAGTGTCTGGTCGTTCTTTTTTATTCTGATATCCGTCGGCATTGTTCTGTCGCTGGCGAATATGCTGCTGGTCGCGCAGGCGATGAGTGGCGTGACTGACGCAGGTGAAATCACGCTCCACATCATAGAGATGGTTATCGGTGAAACTGCGGTCGGCCTCAGCTGGGTTATCCGGCTTGCCGCACTCGTCCTGGCCTTCGTCGGACTGGGCTTGCGGCTGCGCAATGCCGTTCTGTCGCGTTACGTTCTCACGCTTTCCGGAGGCACAGCGCTGGCCACCCTGGCATGGGGCGGTCATGCGGCCATGAACGACGGTATGAGCTACTATCTGCATCTGCTGAGCGATATCATCCACCTGTCGGCAGCCGGTGCATGGGTGGGCGCGCTCACGGCCTTTGCCATTCTGTTATGCATCAAAAAGGCGCAGACGGCCAGCCACGTCCGGCAGCTTGCGGAAGCCCTGACGGGCTTTTCCCGGGCCGGCACGGTGATTGTGCTGAGTATTGTCATCACCGCCGTCATTAACTTTTTCTTCATTGTGGAAGACCCGGTCAAATCTTTGCCGGGCAGCCACTACGGGCTGCTCCTGCTAATCAAGACAGGCTTGTTTTTCGTTATGCTGTTGCTGGCTGCCGCGAACCGCTTCCGGCTTGCACCCGCACTGGAAAATGCGCTCGGTCAGGGCCACTATAAGACGGGTATTGCGTTGATGCGCAAAAGTATTATTACAGAGTTCAGCGTGTCTATCCTGATTCTGGCGACCGTAGCCTGGCTTGGCACGCTGTCGCCCGGTAACGGTATGGCGTAACGACACTCAGCTGCAGGGCCCTTATACCATGACCACTCTTCTGATCGTCGAGGATGAAATTAAAACCGGGACTTACCTGAAACAGGGTCTTCAGGAGGCAGGGTATGACGTCACCCTTGTGAATGACGGCCGTCAGGGGCTGGAGCATATCCTTCAGCAGCGCTACGACCTGATTATTCTTGATGTGATGCTGCCCTCCCTGGACGGCTGGGACATTCTGCGGCAGATGAGAATGGCCCGCCACGAAGAGCCCGTGCTGTTTCTGACCGCAAGGGATAACGTCAGCGAAAAAATCAAAGGCCTGGACCTGGGAGCCGATGACTATCTTCTCAAGCCGTTCGATTTTGCCGAGCTTCTGGCCCGTATCCGGACCCAGCTCAGGCGTAACCGCTCTCTGGCATCCGGCATGTACGAAATAGCTGACCTGGTGATGGACATATCCCGCCGGAGCGTCAGCCGTTCCGGCAAAAAAATTCATCTGTCCACAAAAGAGTTTGTTCTGCTTGAGCTGCTGCTGCAGCGTCGCGGTGAAGTGCTGCCAAGAAATCTCATCTCCTCCCTGGTCTGGAATATTAATTTTGAGAGTGACACTAACGTGATTGATGTGGCTGTCCGGCGGCTGCGCAGCAAGGTGGATGATGACTTCAGCCCGAAGCTGATCCATACCGTGCGCGGCATTGGCTACGTGCTGGAGATACGTGAAGAATGAAGCGTAACGGGTCTCTGACTTCCAGACTTAGCCTGGTCTTTGCCGGTGTCATGATGTCCGTCTGGCTGCTTACCAGCGTTCTGCTGGTTGCCGCGCTGGGCAGTTACTTTCGCAGCCAGGACCTTACGCTGCTGACCGGTAAGCTTGAGCTGGCTACCGAACTGCTGGAAAGTGAAGTCCGTACAGGAAAGCTTGATACCGTCGGGCTTGCCCGCAAGCTTGCCGACGCCATGGTGGGCCATAGCGGACTTTATCTGTCGATCAGGACTGCTGATAATCAAATACTCGCCGACTATTTCTCTCCCGGCTTCCCGGTTCCGGCTGAGCGCTTTGCCGGTGAGGCTCTGAAGCTGAACACCCTGCAGACGGTGGAGGAAGACGGCTGGCGCTATAACGTCATGATTAAAAAAATCGGTGCAGAGAACGCGGGCAGGCACCGGGACGTGCTGATAACAGCCGCCTACGATACTGGCTTTCATGATGAATTTATCGGCCAGCTGAAAGAGTGGCTGATGTGGCTTAACGGGGGACTGATTTTTCTTTCTGTCTTGCTGGGCTGGCTTGCCACCCGCATCGGACTCCGGCCGCTGAATGAAATAAACCGGCTGGCTTCGGCTATTACCGTTAATAATCTCAGTGAGCGCCTGCCGGCCCGACACCTTCCTTCGGAGCTTATGCCTACCGTAGCCGAGTTTAACGGCATGCTGGAGAGACTGGAGGGCTCTTTCAGGCGCCTGTCAGAGTTTTCATCTGACATAGCCCATGAGCTGCGCACTCCCGTAAGTAACCTGATGATGCAGACGCAGGTTGCCCTGTCCCGGGAGCGTGACGCTGCCAGCTACCGGGAAGTGCTTTTCTCAAACCTGGAGGAGCTGGGCCGACTTGCCAGAATGAGCAGCGACATGCTGTTTCTGGCGAAGTCTGAAAACGGGCTGCTGGCGCTGGAAAATGAGATTTTTTCCGCAAAGGCAGAACTCGAAGAACTAATCGAATTTTTCGAGCCGCTGGCCGCTGAAAACGGTAAAACCCTGACGCTTGAAGGGGAGGCCAGCATGAAGGGCGATCGTCTGATGCTACGCCGGGCGCTGAGCAACCTGATAACCAATGCCATAAAGTACTCTTCAGACGGCGCGGCGATCCTGATCCGGGCAGAACAGCAGATCGGGATGGCGTTTGTTCATATATCTAACCGCACGGAAGCCATCACGCAGGAAAATCTGGACAGGCTTTTTGATCGCTTTTACCGGGGCGACTCGTCCCGGCAACATAACACGGACGGTGCTGGCCTGGGCCTTTCCATCACGCGAGCCGTTGTTCAGGCTCACAACGGTACATTGCAGGTTTTTTTGGACGAAGACATCGTTACGTTTACGGTAAAAATACCAGCAGCATGATTTACGTTGATGTGCGCTTTCTTCATGCTTTCGCCCGTAATAATTCTGAACTGCTTTAAATCAAGGATTTCTTTCCCGGTTTTGTGAAACGATCCCGGGTGCTTAACTAAACTTGAGTATCTTAGCCCAGTAAAGGAACGGATCATGAAAAAATTACAGACAGCCCTGGTTTCCCTGCTGGTTGTTCTGCCAGTTGCGGCTATGGCACAGAAGCCAGATATGAAGATGACGCAGGACATGCATATGTCCCCGGCCTCAAAAGAATACATGGCCGGCATGCAGAATATGCACCGCAGCATGATGGATGCGATGAAGGAGCAGGATGCAGACAGGGCTTTTGCCAGAGGCATGGCTGAGCACCATAAAGGCGCGATAGCCATGGCCGAAACAGAGCTGAAGTACGGAAAAGATCCTGAAATGAGAAATATGGCTGAAGATGTCATCAAAGCACAGAAGGCGGAGATTGAACATCTGGAAAAATGGCTGAATAACTAGCTTACAGCTGACATCAGAAGACTGCGTTTCAACCGACCGACAGGGCCCCTGAGAGGGCCCTTATTTATCTTTTATAAGGCAGAAAAAAGAAATAATCCAAACCGGAATGACTGCGGCAAACAAAAAGAGGTACTGCTCAGTGAATAAACGTTGACGGCTGAATTTCTGTTACGACACAGAACTCACGCACTGTGCTGCTATTTACCTGAAATAATATGCTGTCCGGACAGGTGTTTTACCGGATGAGAACCTTACCGCTTTTTCTCAGAGCAGCCTCCAGTTTTTCCGTATCTCCCTCCACGATGGCTCTCTCGTCAACCGTCAACGGCACCTCCTCCAGATATCTTTTTACGGACGCCTTACTTTCGAGCAAAAGTCCTCTTGCACTCTGTTTTGGCAGATTAAAGTCACAACCGATGCACGCCATCCGGTGCGGGCAGTTGCTCCAGAAAGGATTCATACAGTACGAATCGCCGAGATCATAATATATTGCCGGACCGGTGAGGCTGACGGCAAGCGGATCATGGTCAATCAGCACGCTCATCATATGCGCGACCCGGTCCGCCTTCACAAAAGAGGCTGCCAGCTGTGTCGGCCGTATACGAATATAATGCATCGTAGACTGCGGCGAAGAGTGACCTGACCACTGCATCAGCTCGTATAGCGACATGCCCTGAGGAACACTGGCCAGTGCTGTCACGGCAGAAGCACGGCCGCGGTGACTTGTAATGGGACCGCGTGAATCTTCCACAGGCATACCCGCTCTGGCGCAGAGAAGCGGAATGACAGTGAGATTTATTATGTTCCTTCCCACCGGTTTGCCCCGGTACTGAAACAGGAAACGGACCTTTTCACCGGTGCGCTCATCCGTAAGTGCTGCCTGCTCCTGAGGACGCTCACTGAGCCAGATATCGACATATTTTTTCACAACAGACGAGACTGGCTTAACAAAAGCTTTAGAGGTTTTACCGGCTGGCACGCTGAGATAGCACAGAGTGCCAGCCGGGATAGCGCTGCCGTTTTCCTGCAGAATGTCATCCGCCTGTGGAGTAACGCAGTTCATTGCCAGGCGTATAAGTTCGTTCTGTCGCAGCCCGGCATGTGTCCAGATCACCGCCATAGCCTGAAGCATAGACAGGGGGTAATGAATTTCGCTCAGCAGGTCTTCCTTATGTCAGCGCCAGTGATATAAGACTTTAATTCACCATTCGGGTTGTCCGCTCTACCCGTCATGCGGTTTCCTTAAGGTTCCCACACCGAAAAGGATTCCAGCATGCTGAGCAGAGAGGACTTTTTCATGATAAAGCAAATGCGCCAACAGGGTGCTTACATTGTCGATATCGCAACACAGGTCGGATGTTCCGAAAGAACCGTCAGGCGATATCTCAAATACCCTGAGCCCCCGGCCCGTAAAACACGCCATAAAATGGCAAAACTCAAGCCGTTCATGGATTACATCGACATGCGGCTGGCGGAAAACGTCTGGAACAGCGAGGTCATTCTCGCCGAAATTAGGACGATGGGGTACACCGGCGGGCGCTCTATGCTGCGCTATTACATCCAGCCCAAACGTAAAATGCGGCCCTCAAAGAAAACCGTGCGCTTCGAAACCCAGCCCGGTTACCAGCTGCAGCACGACTGGGGAGAAGTGGAAGTCGACGTGGCCGGGCAGCGATGCAGGGTGAACTTCGCCGTCAATACGCTGGGGTTCTCCCGCCGCTTCCACGTCTTTGCCGCGCCAAAACAGGACGCTGAGCACACATACGAGTCGCTGGTGCGCGCCTTCCGCTACTTTGGCGGCAGCGTGAAAACCGTGCTTGTCGATAACCAGAAAGCCGCCGTGCTGAAAAACAGTAACGGCAACGTGGTGTTCAACGCCGGCTTCCTGCTACTGGCCGACCACTATGGCTTCCTGCCGCGGGCGTGCCGCCCTCGCCGGGCCCGGACTAAAGGTAAGGTTGAGCGGATGGTGAAATATCTCAAGGAGAACTTCTTCGTCCGCTACCGGAGGTTCGACAGCTTTCCCCATGTCAATCAACTCCTGGAGCAGTGGATAGCAGATGTGGCTGACAGGCGTGAACTTCGCCAGTTCCGGGAGACGCCTGCAGAGCGCTTCGTTGTTGAACAAACACATCTGCAGCCACTGCCAGCAACCGACTTCGATACCAGCTACTTCGATATCCGGCACGTGTCCTGGGATGGCTACATCGAGGTTGGCGGCAACCGCTACAGCGTGCCCGAGTCGCTGTGTGGTCATCCGGTCTCGATCCGGATCTCGCTGGATGACGAGCTGCGGATCTACAGCAACGAAAATCTGGCCGCGACCCACCGGCTCAGCGGGGCTTCATCGGGCTGGCAGACAGTGCCGGAGCACCATGCTCCGCTGTGGCAACAGGTCAGTCAGGTTGAGCACCGGCCCCTGAGCGCGTATGAGGAGCTGCTGTGATGTACGAACTGGAAACACTGCTGAACCGCCTGAAAATGGAACACCTGAGCTATCACGTTGAAAATCTGCTTGAGCAGGCAGCAAAGCAGGAACTGAACTACCGGGAGTTCCTGTGTATGGCGCTGCAGCAGGAGTGGAGCGGGCGGCACCAGCGGGGAATGGAGGCCCGGCTGAAGCAGGCGCGCTTGCCGTGGGTGAAAACGCTGGAGCAGTTCGACTTCAGCTTCCAGCCGGGCATAGACCGGAAGGTCGTCCGTGAGCTTGCAAGTCTGGCGTTCGTGGAGCGCAGTGAAAACGTGATCCTGCTGGGCCCGCCGGGCGTGGGGAAAACGCATCTGGCGGTCGCTCTGGGAGTCAAAGCCGCGGATGCGGGCCACCGGGTGCTGTTCATGCCGCTGGACAGGCTGGTTGCCACGCTGATAAAGGCGAAGCAGGAAAATCGTCTTGAACGTCAGCTGCAGCAACTGAGTTATGCGCGGGTGCTTATCCTGGATGAAATAGGTTATCTGCCAATGAACCGTGAGGAGGCGAGCCTGTTCTTCCGGCTGCTGAACCGCCGGTATGAAAAAGCGAGCATCATCCTGACGTCAAACAAAGGGTTCGCCGACTGGGGCGAAATGTTCGGAGATAACGTGCTGGCGACGGCGATCCTGGACCGTCTGCTGCACCACTCAACGACGCTGAACATAAAAGGAGAAAGCTACCGGTTGAAAGAGAAACGCAAGGCCGGGGTGCTGGCAAAAAGCGCAACGCCAATCAGTGATGTTGAAATGGTGGAAAGCGGACAGCGTTAATGACCAACAGCGGACAATGAAAATGGTGAAAAACGGTCAGTAATCTTGGCGTTGACAGGCTGACAGGTTTGTTGTTATCGGGTCAGTTCGATAATGATGATGACCACACTTATGGCTGAGCGAACTGCCTTCAGAACAACAAGTAACATATTCATATACGTTTGCCTTGTAGTTACTGGTCCGTAGCCTGGCGCAGTCAGCCTTACTCTTCCCGCTGCGCTTTCTCGTGTTGGTTTCAGTACACAGACAACACGTTCAGCCTCGTCCCGGATGGCTCTGAGTACCGTTGCAGTCGGCACGTCGGGAACTTTGTTTGCACTTCCTGGAGCAGCCCCGGCTTGATACGACCGGCCCACTTTTGTTATTCTCACCCACACAGTACACAGACAACATGTTCAGTGTCGTCTGGGGAAGTGATCGGTTTGCGTTGCAGCGCAGACCTGGCTTCCGGGAAAAGATCAGCTTGCAGCTGGTCTTTTTTTTTGTCTGAAACTGACTTTCAGCCATTAATTCACAGCTTGTCCTTTTCAGCTTACCTGTGGATAAGTACTACATATAGTGGGTTCAGAGAGTTACGCCGCTACATGCAGATATAGTATTATTTTTCGACGAGATAACAAGGCAGAAAAATGATGTCTGTGGGGCTTGTATTTTGTGCGGAATTTCCTAACCCCGCGACTTATAAGGCTCAACAGCGTGTCAACTGCCAGGGTAAAAAATTCCAGATTTTGATCGACCGCTGATTTTTCGCTCATCGCAGTGATTCCTGAAGCCTTTTTCAGGTCATCGACAGTCATAAACGCCCTAAAACGCACACACAGGCTGAATAGAGGTTTTTATAAAAAGATCGGGTTTAACGCTGCCGCCTTGCAGGAAAGCTTTGAGGGCAGTTAAGCCTGTGCGGCCCCTGAATGTCAGACTGATAAAAGCGCACAGATAAGCCTCACATTTTAATCGGGCATTTTCCCTTTCGATGGACTCGTTCAGACTGACTTGGCTGAGACCCCTTGACGGAAAACAGCATAGCCATGACTCCTCCGGTAAGAACTATTCCTGAGGCGTGGACGACTTCAGCCAGCTTCTGCGCATCCTGACCAGATGCGACAGCTGGTTTGTGCGCGTGCAGACTGTCAGAGCAGATTTATCGGATGTATCGGTAAGAGTGTTTTGGGCTCTTTTTAGCGTTCATACTGATCACACAGGGCGTCAGAACCGTTATAAATACGGGCCCAGGACGAAGAAAACGACGTTACTTTTCTGGCAAGTTATTCGGCCCGTCACGTTGTGGCGTCATAAGCTTTGCCCGAGCCTGGCGCAGATATTTTGCATTTTTACTATGCGGAGCTGATGGCAGGTGAGCTAAGCAGATCCTGATTCAGGCCATTGCTCGTATCAGGCCAGGTTGCGCGCTGAGCTTTAATCATAATTTGCGCGAGGGGATGTGGCTCCTCAGAGTATGTTGGCTACCCTTCGCCATCAGTTCGGCAACAGGCTAAGGCGGGGTATAAATAGCCCCCTTCTTCTGCAACATAAATTTCTGATAATTTTTGCAGGTTTCGCCGTTCCTGATTCACGTAGCGACGCTTTCTACAGAGCGTTTGTTTATGACGACGCGAGATTTGTCAGGGACGCTGTTTTTACTACAGTCAGGTCACTTTTAAATTAAAACCAGACTACTGCCACGAGGGAGGTGCCACGACTATGCAGCGAGCTGACCGTTGAAATATGTCGCTCGTAAAATAAAAATCTAAATCGTTTCAGTCATCTTCTCTCTGCACCTCTGCAATCAAGTCGCTGAAGGCAATTGTATGACTTCTGGGCTTTTGTCCCGAAGGGAGTTCGGCAACTCTCAGTTTAAGCGGCATGGGGCTGACGATGCCACTGAATATACAGGTTCCCGTAGAAAGAGTGGGTATGGATTCTTCTGTCAGCCGGTCTATGTAAGATACCGACTTTTCGATGGCATAAAGATCGTTCTGGTTAATCAACCGGTGAATAAAGTAATTATGTGCCTGGGAAATAATTGTTGAAGAGATATCATTTGGACGCTGGCTGGAAATGGTAATAAAAACACCAAATTTGCGTCCCTCCTTGATAATCTCTTCAAAGGTTTCCAGACGGTAATCCTTCCAGCTTTCCGTTTCCCGAAAAGAAATATTAGACAGAATATTGTGAGCTTCGTCGATAATCAGATGCAGCGTTGATGGAACGTCAGACAGCTTCTTCAAATTGTAAGCCCACTTTGCAATCAAAAGAGGAAGCGTCTTCTTCATGGTAATGTTTACCATATTGAGGTTAACGACGGTAAAATTGCCCCCATTCCAGAAATCATTCTGCCCGGACGTATCAAAAATCTTGTTTATATCCTTCCGGTTAGCGTTCATTCTGTTTATAACGGGAGACAGATGTTCTGGATTGGATTTATTAGAGAAAAATTCGTATATGAGCCTGAGCCACATGAAATCAAGAAGACACTCTATCATATCCGTTTTAAATTCAAACGCGCAGGCCAGACTGTAGATATAAGCCCGCTCGACGGCTGCTTCAGAATCAAAGTAATGATGCTCGTTTCTTATTTTCCATTTCTGCCTCCCGGAATGAAACTCTAAATCTGAGTATAACTCTGGGTCATCGCGAAAAATCGGACTGAACATGGCGTTTATCGATTCGCTCTTAATTTTGTCGCCGCTGAACAGGTTATGTTTGATTTTTTTCTTGAGCATGTTTCGCATGAATCCACGCGGATCTGCGCTGCGCATGACTTCTGCCTGAAAATCCAGCACGCGCTTCAGAAACGGCTTCTGCGTTTTATCAGTGGCATCGGTCAACACGGAGAGCATGTCATGTTCAAGCAAAACCTCCCGGGGGAGCGGAAGCTTATCGCCGTTTGCCTGGTGCGTGTTCAGGTTATAAACCGTTTTCTCACCGGTTATACAGTCCGGAGCAGTATATTCACCGTTAAAGTCGAACAGGATAAATTTGCATCTTTCCTTATAGCGGTCACCAAGCATATGCCTTATCTGGGCGGTTCCCGCTTTATAAAGCGCGGCCAGAGTGTTGGATTTTCCGCTGCCGGTGTTGCCGAAAATGGCAATATGCGAGTTAATAAGACCATTGACCGGCAGCGCAATCTCGATATCTTCAAGGTCCGTACGGGTGAACTTCATTACAGCTTCATCAGAATCAGCTATCTGATGGACCGCCTGTATCATTTCCTCGGTTACCACAAAGGCCTCATTGCCAATGAGGGGGAGCTCACGTGAACCGCCAGTGAAAATGCCTCTGCGGTCAATGTACCCCGTCAGGGTTGCCGTCAGGTAACGCCGGTATCGCCAGGCATCACTGCCGCTTCCGGCAGGATTTTTTTCTTCGATAATTCGCTCAGCTTCAACTTTGCCAATCAGGCTCATAAATCCTTTTTTGATTTCAATGAAGCTACCTACAGATACGTTTCGCAGGACTTTCCCCTGATAAAACAGATCGCTGAGATTTTTGTTTTTATCGACAAGGATAATAACAGCGCGTCCGGATACCTCGCAGACCTCGCCAACCCGCAGTACCGCTTCTTCATCCGTAAAATGCCCGCTCACCTCGCGCCTCCCAGATAGCACGTGATAATATTATTCATTGCCGGAAAATCAATGTTTCCCCCCGGACGATAAACAATTTCGACGTTGGAATAATCACGAAATTTCTCCACGAACCCTTCAACGCTGGCCTCATTGAATGCAAATATCAGCAACTTGAGAGTGGCATTGCGCAGGGCCTTTTTGGTCAGCGTTTCAAGGTGCTCATCAGCAAAAGAAAAGCCAAAAACAATCAGAAGGGTGGCTTCTTTATCAAGTTCATTAGAATAGGTTCTCAGCAAATCGTAATAAACATTCTGCAGCAGCGTTTCCTTAAACTTCTCCTTGCGCGGCAGAATAAGGGCATGTTCGAGAACCCACTTTTTCTTTTTTGCTGACGTGGTAAAACTCAGCGGCCTCTGCTCGCCAATGTTATAAACAATCTTTTCTTTGTGATGTTCCCATGAAAGCGATCCGTGAAGCTTGATCAGATTGACGGTAGGGAGTTCGACCTTATAGTTATAGAGATTCCCTGTGGCGCTGATGGAATAATTAAAACTGCCTGCGTCAAATTCCATATCGCCCCAGACATCCAGCCTTTTGGTAAACCCGTCATTAAAAATGATATTTTTATTTCGGGTCGCAGCGTCCTCAATAAATAAATCATAGTTGGTTGTAAAAACGTTAATACGCCTCGGAAGCAGGCCGGTCCGGCGGCGCGTCAGTATTTTTTCCAGGGAAGAAACAAACGCATCATAATTCTTTTGCGTCTGTTCCACGCTGCTGATAACCGTTGGCAGGTAAGGGATGCCGTTAACCCGATTGAGCATACAGTCATGCGGAAGCCAGACCGCTGATAAAAACCCGGCGGCCATATCAAAGTATTCCTTTTCCTTTTCATCATTAATAAGCTGCTGGAGATCCTGCTCGATTGTCCCCAGTACCCGAATAGCCGGGAGCGATGCCCCTGACCCGATGAGAAAGTTAATGTTGGCCGACTGGAATACGCGTTCAAAGTAGTCCTGGTCGCCATCACTGCCGTAATAGGCGCGCTTGACTGCCATCTGACCCGTCCCTGATGCATTAGGATTAATCTGTATCGCTTCATCTTAACGCTGCGCTGAGCATTTTGACATCACTTCTTCATTACCCTGGCATTACCCCATTTATACCAAACATGCAGATCCGGGCCTCAGGCCTTGCGCCACGCGGGTTTGCGGGGTTTTTCCGGAAAAAAGGTTCCTTTACGGGGTTTGGATAACCCTCTATATTGCGGGTAAAACCAAATGCCGGATCCTTTCTGCGCGATTTATTGATCTGGCTCCGGCCGTCCCGCTGCGGGAAAATAGCCGGATAAATGCACAGACAACGCTACGTGAAAATTACGCCATGAACAGCATCCTTCCCCTGCAGAATTCACCAGAACGCGTCACCGCGCTCGCCTTCGCCCCGGGGGCGGATTTTGCGACCGCGGTGGCGCTGCGGCGCATGGCCACCGCGAACGGGGTCACACCGTGCTACCTGCTGGCGCCCGAGGTCAACGCGCTGCTGCACTATATGCCGGACAGGCGGCACCACTTTCTGTTCAGCACCCTCTGGAACACCGGCGCGCGCATCGGGGAGGCCTGCAGCCTGACGCCGGAGTCGTTTGTCATCGACGGGCCGCGCCCGTTCGTGCGCATTCTGTCGGAAAAGGTCAGAAGCCGCCGCGGCCGCCCGCCCAAGGATGCGGTGCGCCTGGTGCCCCTCACGGATCCGGGCTATGTCCGCCAGGTGGAGAGCTGGCTCGCCACCGAGCGGCCGAAGCGCCGCGAGCCGCTCTGGAGCGCGACCGACGAAACCATGCGCAACTGGCTGAAGGCTGCGGTCAGGCGGGCAAACTCGGACGGGGTGTTTTTCTCGATCCCGGTGACCCCGCACACGTTCCGCCACTCCTGGGTGATGCACCTGCTGTATCACCGCCAGCCGCTCAAGGTGATTCAGGCGCTGGCGGGGCACAAGGACGCCCGCTCGATCGAGGTGTACACGCGGGTGTTTGCGCTGGACGTGGCGGCGACGATCGCGGTACCGTTCAGCGGAGAGGGCGCGGAGGCTGCCGCCGTGCTGCGCTCGCTGCCGCCGGGATAAACAATAAGGGAGGAACAGGACAGGATGATGGACGCAAAGGATTTCGCGGAGCTGGTGATCCGGCACGGCTGGCCGGTGGTGTTTGCCGTGGTCGGGTACCGGCTGCTGAACCTGATTTTTGACTGGCTCAGCCGGGTAGAGCCGTCCGGGATGTTCAGAGCACTGTTTAACCGCAGGCGCCAGCATCTGGAGAAAATGCTGACGCTGCCTTACCTCGCGCGTGAAACCCGCAATCTGGCCCGGGCCGAGCTAAACCAGTTGTCGCGTAAAAAACTGACGGGATTTTCCAATCCGCGTCTGCAGGAACCGCTGATTGAGATTTGCCGCCGGTTCAGTCTCCGGCCCCGTTACTTCACCCGCTGGCGCTCTTACCTGACGGAAAAAAACGGTCGCGTGATCTTTGCGAGCCGCTTATACCGCTTTGTCTGGCGCTTCTTTATAGGGTTTAACCTGCCGGTGAGCACCCTTTATATGGGCTATCTGTGTTACCTGTTAACGCAGATCTTTGGAGACGAAAACCTTTTATTTATCCTGCTGGCTAACATGAGCATCTGGTACCTGCCGTGGTTATTCATGACGGCGCCGATGGCACCGCCTCCCACCGCCGAAATGGAAGGCTACATCAGCCGCTATAACGCCTCCCGGGAGGCGTCGGAGGGCCCGGTTAAGCCTGACTGAAAGATGATACACCCGCCCCGTCGTGACGCCGTCACGGCGGCCGGGTTCTCTGCGGTTACGGTTAAGGGCTGGCCGTCATACCCCGTGCAGCCTTAGCGGCAACGTCCGGGCAAGAGGCGGCGCAGTCTGGCCCTGACGCTGAAGGCCCAGGGCTGCGTGAGCGCGGTGAATTCCGCAGATAATCTTGCCGTCAGCGCGTCCTGAAAATGCTCCAGCGCCAGCAGCTGGTTGTGAACCGCCTGACGGAACCTGAGTTCATCCTCTGCGCTGCGCGTCACGTTTTTCATGTCGCGCACGGGTTCGCCTGGCATGGTAATCATCAGGAAGTCGTTAAGGGTCTGCAGCAGCGGAGATACCGTTTTCTTCCAGCGGCGGGCTTCATCCGGACGATGAAAAGCCAGCTGATGCCAGCAGTGACGGATTTTCACGATGTCGGGCATCCGGTTACCGTCCTGCGGTAACAATGCCTGGTTACCCAGTTCCTCAACGGAAATGCGCAGCTCAGAAAGTGCGGTCGGTGCACCCGGCTGTTCACCCTTCTGTCTGAACGCCATTTCAATCAGATGCAAAGACGTACCTGCGTAATTACGGATCCCGGTCAGGGCCTCGTTGCAGTCGCCAGCGATGCTTTCAAGCCTCGCCGTACGGATTTCCAGCGCTTTTTTTTGCACCTCATTGCGCAGCGTAAAGCGCGCGGCCAGCCACACGCCGGCAAGCGTCACCAGGGGTGTCAGCACATCTTTCAGATCCATTTGTCATTTCTCCTGTTTCAGTGCCCGTGACGCCGCGCCCCGGGCTATGCGATGTTCAGCCTGCCGCAGCCTTACGCTGAAACCGTCGTGATATTTCACTTTTTCCTCCAGCAGACTCTCCCTCCGGCGATGCGGTCCGGAAGGGGGGGACAGCGAAAAGTCCGCGCGCAGCCTGCGGCTCAGCAGAACCGCGCGAAGACCCAGACCGGCGTACTGACGCTGGCGCTCCGCAAAATAGTCATCACCTGAGCCCGGGTCGCCGTCATCGGCGTTTTGCAGAGCATCAGGAATATCGTTCTGCAGGTTCACGATGGACCGGGCGCCATCGGTTATCTCCGTCGATCCCGCTATTTCCGGCAGAACAAGCTCCGGCGCATTTTGCTGATGTTTTCTGGTCCGGTAATCCCGTCTTGCCGGATCGGTCCTTTCCGGGTAGCCATCATCGGATGCCACTGCGGCGCAGCCTGTGGCGAAGCGATCCAGTACGCTGACCAGCTGCGAAGCCACATCTGCCCGTCGCCAGCCGTGCTGCCGCTGGCTGCTGAGATGCCGGAAAGCACAGGTGGTACCGTTGAGGATGGTTGTGACGATATTCAGCAGTTCCATAATGTGCCTGTTGAGCCGCGGGCCTGACAACAGATTATGCCGGATCTGAGCCGTATACGGATACAGCCTTAACGGAGCTGCCCTGAGCGTTAAGGAATCAGGATAAACCGCACGGTTCGCTATTTTATCGTCAGGATGTCCGCAAGGCAGGTGGTATAACGTGGCGAAAGCCTTTCCCGCTTCATTTGCCACATACTGTTAGTTCCCTGGCCGGCAAACCAGACTTTACCCAGGCCCGAGCGGTTAATCTGATCTACCGCTGACATCAGCGCATCCGCGTTTGCGCGCGGCAGCTGCTGACTGAACATATCGAGCTGCGCCACGCCCGACTGATAGAAATCACCCAGGGTTACGCCAGCCTTCGCGTACCGGTAACCGTCGCGCCATACGGTTTCCAGTGCACGCAGGGCAAAGCCAATAATATCCCGGCTGTCACTGGTGGGGTATTCACACGTCAAAGCAGCTGAGTTCGCATACTGAGGCTCGTTCCCGTATCGTCCTGTGGCGACTGAGACGCTGATATGACGACATTTTGAACCCTGCTCACGGAGCTTTTCACTGGCCCGCGTGGCATAACTGACAACAGCCTGCTGCAGCTCTTCAATGCTGGTCACACGCTGTCCGAAACTCCGGCTCACTACAATCTGCTGCTTGGGCGGCGGTGCGTCTTCCAGCGCCAGGCAGGATTCGCCGTTGAGTTCGCGAACCGTTCGCTCCACAATCACGTCAAAGTTTTTGCGTATCATGCTGACAGGACTGTCAGCCAGCTGCAGCGCCGTGCTGATGCCCATTGCATGCAGCCGTTTGCTGAGTCTGCCACCTATTCCCCAGACATCCTCCACGCTTACCAGCGCCAGCAGCCTGCGCTGACGTTCCCGGCTGGAGAGATCCACAATGCCATTTGTGCGGGTCCATTTTTTGGCGGCATAGTTGGCCAGCTTGGCCAGCGTTTTGGAAGGCCCGAAGCCCACCCCAATCGTCAGCCCAATCTCCTTCCTGATCCTGTCGCGCATCTGTTTTCCGAAGGTCTCAAGAGGCATATAAGCCGCTATGCCGCTGACGTCGAGAAAGCTTTCGTCGATCGAATAGATTTCCTGTCCCGGCGCCATCTCGCCCAGGATGGCCATCATTCTTGCAGACATATCGCCATACAGTGCATAGTTAGAACTGAAGATATGTACGCCATTTTCACGAAAGTAACGTTCATTTTTAAAAAGCGGAGCGCCCATTTTGATGCCCATACGTTTGGCTTCTGCAGAGCGCGCTATGACGCAGCCGTCATTGTTTGACACGACACACACAGGTTTTCCCCTGAGATCAGGCCGGAACACCGTTTCGCAGGACGCATAAAAGTTATTGGCGTCAGCCAGGGCAAACATACTCATCTCCTGCGCAGCTTATTACAGCTTATACACTACAGCTTATGTTTCAGTCACTGAGTGGACGGGTGAAACCTGACCCGGCTATATCAGTCAGTGCATAGGCCACAACGCCCCACACAGGCAGATCCTGACTTTCATCGAGCAGAGTAATGGTTTCATCCCCCTGGAGTTCCTGAAGAGCCGGAACGGGGTTTAAAAGCAGTCTGCGAAGCACAAGCTCACCATCCATTTCTGCCACAATAATATGCCTGTGCTGAGGGGTAAGCGCGCGATCGATGGCAAGAACTGAACCCTGCACTATGCCGGCCTCTGGATAGTTACTGTCGCTGCGAACCAGGAAAGTTGAATGAGGCGACAGCGTGACCAGATCGCCCAATGTGAGACGTTGTTCTGCAAAGTTTTGTGCAGGATTTTGAAAAGCCATCCTCTTCCCCTTGTGCAAAGACGTCAGCTTTACAGGCTGCGCTTATCCACATATCCACTGAATAGATCAATTCTTTTAGATCATATAGAGATCAAGTAAAGATCAATAAAGATCACAGAGCTTACAACTTTTTGAAAAATATACCAAAAAACAGGTTTCAGGCGGTCACTTTCATAATTCAAGCGGTCACTTTCATAATAAAAGCGTTTACTTTCATAATTTAGGCGGTTACTTTCATAAGTCAAAGGCGGTTACTTTCATAAAACTGGATGACATATAGCCAACTGGTGTGGATAAATGGAAAATAATCAGGAATACAATGGCATAGAAAGCCCTTTTTGCATCGTGAAAAAGGAGTCCAACACAAGTTATGAACTGACGCCAAACAGTAATAAGTCGGTACAACCTGTCGCGCTTCTTCGTCTCAGCGTGTTTACGCCAGTGGCGCCGAAGGAGAAAGGCAAGCGTGACTTCCTGATTGATGCGTCCGAAGAGTTATCGAGCCTGGAAGTGGCAAGGCAGGAAGGATATACAGATATAAAAATTCAGGGGGCGAAGCTCAGTATGTCCACTGATTTTAAAACATGGATCGGCGTCATCTCTGCTTTTTCAAAGTACGGCTATAACACTGAGAAAATCACGCTACCGTTCTCTGAATTTGCCCGTATGTGTGGCCTCAAGCCCACCGATATCAATGGTCGTGCCCGCGCACGACTGCATGACTCCCTGTTTAATCTCTCGAGTGTAACCCTTTCATTTCGTGGTAAAGGTGCTAAAAAATCGCTGGTAACGCACCTGGTTCAGCGTGCGGTTCTTAACTATGAAACCGATCAGGTTGAAATTGTCGGTGATAGCAGCCTGTGGGAACTGTACCGGTATGACCACAAGGTGTTACTGGGTCTGAAAGCCCTTTCAGAGCTTGCGCGAAAGGAAGCCGCACAATCGCTATACGTCTATCTGGAAAGTATGCCGGCAGGCACCCTGTATATCTCAATGAAGCGGTTTCGTGAACGCCTGGCGCTGGAGTCCCAGATTAAAGATCAGAACGCTATCATCCGTCGCGCACTGGCCGATCTGGTCAGAATTGGTTACCTCGATTTCGCTGAATACAAAAAAGGGCGGGAAATCATGTTTGTAATCAATAGCCGTTCTCCAAAACTGCAGGCGCTGGGGCGAGCTGCCCAAAAATAGCGGTCACTTTCATAACATCTCTGTTGGGCGTTTACTTTCATAAACCAGAATGTGCATGGTAGGGTGCTTTCATAAGGCAGAGCTGGCAAGGTAGGGTGCTTTCATAAGACGGGGCCAGCAGAGTGGGGTCCTTTCATAAAATAAAGCTGCTAAGAGACCATCAGGAGAGGCAGGGTTATGAAAGTGACCGCCTTTAGAGGCTCTTTTATGAAAGTAACCGCCATCAAAAAGTTCGAGATCCTGCCTTATGAAAGTAACCGCTATTAAGCGGCCAGCTGACGGCATTATGAAAGTAACCTCCTATATCAGATTGACCGCTTAGCCCTGGCTTCCGTAATGTTCCTCAGACTCAGCGCAGGATAAGGTTCAACATAACTTGCATGGAGATTTTCTCGCAATGGAAACAGCTCATATCTACGTAACAGGCAGCGGTAACCCGCACACGCGACTGGGTTTTGCACGTGTCCTGATTGAACAGGGCGGCCGGAGAACGCCGGTTATCTTTCATTATGAAAACACCACTTATAAGCGCAGCCAGATTCAGGGCATGATTGATGCTGTGCTGCAGCTTGACTGCCCTCACCATGTGGTATTTATCAGCGCTTCACCGCTGGCGCTGGAAAAGGCTGAAACTGGCGAAGGACCTAACCGGGATCTTATCTACGAGCTGTATCGCGTTTTGTCGGCTAAAGGCTGTACGTATGCATTCGATTTTCGGGTAGGAAAGGGAAAAGAGATAAACAAACTGCTGTCAGCTCACAACGTTTAATTTAAACGCTCTCAGCTTCCTCCTGAAGTACGCAGCTGACAACTGCAAAGAAATTATTCCTTAGATAAAAAATGCTCAGGGAGCTACTCAGGTGCCTTTGCAGCAAAAATATCCAGGCGCGTTCTTTATTGTTGAATTTACCATCTCGGTTGTCGCGCGGTCGCTACCAGATGCGTGCCGAAAAACCGCAACTTACTGCTGGTAAGGGGACATTCACAGATGGCGGGTGAGGTCGTGGCATGGGACGTCTGACAGAAATGCCTAACGGCAAAAAAAGTCAACCGGGGCACAAACTGCCGGGATGAATTGAGCAAAAAAACAGGGGGAACTGGCAAGAGAATGGTGAGATCAAAAAAGGCCTCCCGGAGGAAGCCTTTTTCGAAATTTTCGCGCACCAGCCAAAGCCGGAATCGCTCACACAGTCAGAGATCCTGTCTCTGAGAGAGATTTTCATACAAACTGACGCTTACGTCAAGCGAAATGACCGTGGCATCCGTATGCAGCCGAAGTATAGTAGCAACATAACAAGGAGCGATTATGACCATTGCCGCCATACTGGATTCAATTTCTCAGCACAGATTTGCGACCTATAAATCCTCGGTTTTTAACGGTGCCAGCGAAGAGGAATGCCTCGGCATTTACCTCTGGAACAAGCAACTCGCCGGCGCGTTTCTTCCCGCGCTGCAGATTATAGAGGTATCCTTGCGAAACGCCATTTGCGCCGCCAAACAGCGATATGAAGAGAACATCATCGAACAGACGGCACCTGCGACCGACTGGCCAGCACTAAAGGGCAGAATTGACGACCAGTGGTTTGTGACCGTCATGACAGAACGAAACAACCGGGATTCCTGGCGCGCTGTTGAGAGCGCGAAAGCGCAGCTCAGAAAGGACGGTAAGCCGCCAACTACGGAGAACCTCATTGCCAAGCTGACTTTTGGCTTCTGGGTTTCAATGGTCAATCGCGACTATAGCGTCGGTCGTGCTGCCTATCTTAGTCTGTGGCCGCATCTGATCCCGGAAGTCTTCCCGAACGCGCTTGATAAGCGGCACGGTACGCCACTTTCCATTAACCGAATCGGCGCTGATCTGCGCGACATTAACACTCTCAGAAACCGCCTGTCTCACCACGAGCCACTCTGGCGCTCAGACAAGACATATTGCGTTGAGCAGGCAATCAATAAGGTTGTACGGGATTATCATAAGTGCCTGGATGTTATCCGCTGGATAAACCCTTCCAACCTGAAACTGCTCAGCATTATTGAAAATACGCAAAAGATGAATGAGCTCTGTAATCCCCATGCGCTATGGAAAAACAAAAAGCTGCCGTCAGGACTGCCGGACATTCCCAAAACGTCAGGCGATGAATGGCTGGCCAGCGCGCTGCTGGAAACCCGGCACACAGGCGAGATCATCTCGGTGGATACTGCTAAAGGCTTTGGCATGATTCGCAGCGAAAAGGACGGGACGAAGTTTATTGCACGATCAGAAAACTTTGTGGGCAGGCTTAACGCCTATACAACCGGCGACCGAGTTACGTTTGAACCAGAAAATAAAACTACAGGGCGCCATCCTGTTGCGAGCGCCATCAAACCCGCCTGATTCAAGAGACGTGCATATATGAAAAAGCAAATGCCCGCCTGGACATGAATCCTGGTAAAATTGTTCGGGTTGCTGCACGGCATTTACCTTTCAGACATAGTCAGATGTGCAAGCAGTGCACAGCTTATCCTGTGAACGCTGAGTCAGAAGCACGGGGGAGTCGGCTGGTCGCATATCACCCTGAGGCCAAACGGCAGCAGCGGAGCTGCCCTGACTTGCATGTATCAAATAAATCCGATCACGTCCAGTATCTGGATTTACCATAACATCTCAATGTCGCATAACTTGCCAAAAAAGTGATGCCCCTCAGGAATCTAATGCTTGAAACGCACACTAAAAGACCATATTTATGTCATGGGTAAATTCACCCATCTTAGCGGCATGAAAAGGAAATGGAATGGCAGTGTATGAGAATAGTAAAACTGTTAAAAAAACAGAATACCCGGACAAGTTCGGAAAAATTTGGAAGATCGGAGAAAAACCAAAATACCCTGGGATCTATGAGTGCAAATCATGCCTGTATGAGGATGTAATTAATCGCGAATGTGAAAAATTTCCACCTTGCTCAAATTGCACAGGGAAAGATAAAACGAACACGTGGCAACTATTAGTTCTGGCCCAGGATGCTCCATCATAATCCGCTAATCCGCCTATAGAGGCGGATTTCATGCCTGCCAATAGCTCTGATTGCTCATAACACCTTTTGGCCGCCCCCCCGCAGGCGCCCTCAGCGGAATCCAGTAGCCAGAGGGGGCGTTTCCGGCATCCTTTACGCTGCGTTATCCCTCTGAAAAGCGCTCCTGATAATTCCGGCGTGTCTGTATGGCTACGCAGTGTGATCTGTTCTATACAGATTAGTGAATGCAGATGTGACGTCCGCTTTTGGCCAAAGCGGACGTCACATCTGCAGCTTCTGGGCTGGCGAGCAGTGCGCAGCCGGCACTCTGTATGCCGCGCAGCGGCATGGAGGCGCCAGCCAGTCCTACATATCACCCTGTAGCTGAACGGCGCCGGTAGCGCGGCGCAGCCGCTTCCTGACGCATATAAAGCGCAAATCCAACCTCGCCCTGCCAGACGCCGTTGAAGCAGCGGCCTTTCAGGCGCACTGAAGTCAGACGGTCGGAGACGAAAGAAAGAGTCCGCGGTACCACTGACAGCGACTCCATTCCTATAGTTACAACACCCATTTATCAGCCTCCACTGATCCGGCCCTTCGGGCCGGGCGGCGGGGGCTGGTCAGTGGGGGCAACCGGGCTTCTGGTCTGACTCCGGGTTTTGCCGGAGAGGGGTGCGGGGTTTCAGGTTTGGCTCGGACAGGGGTTAAATGAGAGTATATATGAATGATGTAACTATACTTGACTTGATGTGCATTTATACTGAACATTTAGTATCGTTCTGTTAGAACTCAATAACTGAGGTGCATATGAATTCATCTGCTTATGAGCGCGGTATCAAAACTGCTTCTGCATGGAAGCGCTTAACATGCGTTTATATCGATGCAAATTCTCGCTTTGCTGCTTGGGCCGATAGCAAAGGAGTTCCTAGGGCAATAGGAAGGTCGTTTGTTCCCTTTTCTGTTCTAATGCTTCTGACGTTAGCCTTAGTTGTGGGTTTTTTCCTTGGCGCCATTATTATCGCTGTCGCTGGGTTTGCATATATGGTTCGCTACGTTCAAATAAATAACTTAGCTTCTGGTGGGTCAGACGAATCGACCTCAGGATATGGGCCTGAGTACAGAAATGGCCGCGATGGATATGGTTACTATTACGGCGCCGATGATTCAATTTTCACATCATCTAAGACACACAATGAAGAAGATTAGGCCTGGGGAGCTACCCCCCCCAGGTTACTTAAATAATTATAACTTCATGGCACCTTTCATTTTATTTACGGCCTCTCCCCCACTTTGTTCGACTTTTGCTGTGCCATTTCTGAATGCCCCATCGAGCGCACCACCAATTCTGACGCCAGCCCATGACAGAGTCCCCATCCATACTGCCGGAAGCACAAGGAACATTGTCGCCATGACAAAGTTCATGATCAGATCATCAGAACTGTTTTGGAAGCCTGCCATGTTAAAGCTGCTATGCGTATCAGAGCTGTAAAGCGCGGTTAGGAGCCAGCTGTCTAGCCAGCGCGCCAGCTCCCACCAGAATGTCAGGAAGTTCAGCGCAAAGAGCACAAAGGTGAGCGTAATTACCGTTTTAATCTCGTAAGCGGAGAACGCCAGGATAAGCGGCAAGATAACCACTATAGCCATCAGAAGAACGGCCTGAACCATGGGTAATGCCTGGCGCATTGCATCAAACGCCGGAAACGCGGCCAGGCTGCCTAATGCGGTGCCGCCAGTTGCGGCAACCCTGGCAACGGAATTATCGAGCGTAAAATCTGCGTTTCCCCCGTAGCCGGCATATACGTGCCCCCCTTGCGATACAGTCAGACTCTCCGGACTGACCAGGCGGCGAACAATGGCCTCCTTATAGTCGGCAGAATTACCGCCGATCATGGTCATTGCAGCGGATAAACGTGTCCATAATCCCGGGTCTGCCTGATCGACAACACGGGCCTGTAAGCCAGTTTCCGCTTTATTCCACCATTCACTGCAAGTCGGGTAGCCGCCCCGGCCCGTGTCAGGACGCCCGCTGTCACGGCTTTCGCTCCATGGAAAATCTGCGCGGGGAGTTTTTGACTGCAGACTGCCGTAATAATTACTCAGGAACGTCTTGCTGCCTATCCACTCGATATCACGCAGTGTGGTCTTGTCTTTAGTTTGCCCCTGATCCTGACGCTTCCACATATACAATGCGAGTGAGTAGCAGTCGTTGGTAAAGTCCTGCAGCTCTTCCGCGAGAGCTTTATTGTTAATCCGCGTATGCTGAACCTCAAACCGGAGCTGACGCATGTCCGGCCGACAGGGGATAGTGGCTACTGAAGCCTGAGTGATCCCCTTCGCCAGCTTATGAACCAGATACCACCAGACCGGCGCGGCCGCAGTCTGGTCGTTGATGCTGGATATGACCGGTGAATATCCTGTGTCGTCGGGTGCTTTTGGCGTCCATGTGCCGCAGGATTGCGCGCGCGATGTGTCATATTTGATGGTATTCATGTCCACATTCATCAGCGGCATGCAGCAGGCAATCATGACCAGAAACGATGTATAAATAGCATGCTCCATGCGGGGTATGGACAGGGCACCTTTATTTCCCTCGTCTTCACCCTCTTCACGCACTTTCAGCCAGATGCCGATAAGCCGGAAGGCGACCGGTACGGTAAATAGTCCGGTCGTGATAAGGATGTTCCAGAGTCCGTTGTTTACAACCCAGCCGAGCAGGGTAAGGAAATACTCCAGATAGCTGTTTGTCAGCATCATGACGCTCCTGTGCCGCCGAGCAGCACCAGTTCACAGACAACGGCAAAAATGACGCTGACCGCCGCAATGCGGATCAGCGGCTGACGGTATTGCGGATCGAAGCCTAGCGCCCGGAAAATTTTCACAAAACCCCACGCCAGCGCACCATAAACAGCAAGGCGCCATACCAGCCAGCCATAGCGGGCATGATCCATCCAGTCGCGGAATGCAGCGGCCTGGGCAGGATTTTTAACGGCTTTGTCCGCAACAATGAGCCCGGCCAGCAGGAATGCCAACAGAGTACCGGCAGTACACAGTACGCGAAGCAGAGCAGGGTGGCGGCGGAAAAATGAGGCGCGGTGCGCGCCGTTTTCGGTTCTCATCGGCTGTGCCCTCATCAGTTGCTTTCCGTTTCAGGAACGGCCAGGCGGTTAATGCGACTGTCAGTGCTGTCATCGCTCTGCGTCTGCGGGTTGCTGTTAACGCGGCCGTTTTCGCGATCGATAATGGTCAGCACTGAATTGCGTGACAGCTCGCGCTTAAGCTCCATCTCATTGCGTAATGCGGTGATCTCACGATCAATAGCCGCAACGCGGCGATCGCCTTCTTCAATTGCAGCATTCTGCGCTGCTGCGTTAGGCTCAGACATGCCGGTAACGATCATGCGGCGCATAATGAGTGCGGTTTCAACGGTATCAGCCATTGCCAGCTCTCCGGCGAGACGGGCCGTCAGGGCTGCATTGTCTGGGTCTCTTTGTAATGCTCTGATCACGCCGGCAGTAATCGGAAGGCTACCGGTTTTGAGTTTTGCCAGATTTGTTGCATTTGGCTGCTCAGCACCGTTAACCAGCTTGACCAGCTGCTCGGTGTTTTCTTTAGTGGTCTCTTCCAGGATAGGAGCAAAGCCTGTGCCGGCCTGCGTGGCGCCCGGCTGCTGATCGGCATCACCACTGGTGCACTGAGAGGCATCGCTACAGGTTCGCAGCGAGCTGTCCCCTACGACCTGGACTACCGCTTTCGCTGCTTCTTCGGCGCTTGAATATTTAGCGCAGGCACCACCGTTACAACTGTTGGTACTGACCGTATCCGTACTAAGCACCGGCAGGCTGTTCATCATGTTGAACCCTGCAGCCGTCAGATCATGTGTCGGCCTGATAGCCTGTTGCCCTTGTCCTCCACGTTTTTGCCCGCCAATCCAGTTCTGGCCTGAATTGCCTTGTAACTTGTCAGCTGAATTGTTCACGCGCACAGCATCCGCATCTCCGCTGTTAACAAGCGAGCGGTACTCGTCCATTACCGCGCCCTGCGTCCATTTGTTGTTGCCGGCAAAATCCATCATGCGTTTTGACATGTTCTGACAGTTGAGCTGGGCCTTATCAAAGGAGACGTTTGCCTGTAGCACGCCGTTTGTGAGCATGTCGTACAGGCCGGGATTGGCACGCTGAATAATCATTGCCGGCAAGCTGGCTACGGCACCGGTTGCATTCTGAACCACGTCACCCATGAGGTTCTTGAATCCGTTTGTTACCCCGTTGAGCTGATTGCCAACGGTGGTTTTCAGGTCGAAATTGCCACACATCAGATCGCTGCTCCATCCGACGTTCATGCCGAGTTTGCGCATGCTGCTGCGCGTTGCCGGCTGTGAAATTACAGAGCCGCCGCCGAGCGTATAGTAAAGCTTGTCAGAGACCGCGCCGCTGACGTCCTTGCCGTAGCCTATGGCGCTGTTGTTCACTGAAGGAAGTGAAATACCGAATGCACTGGACTGATTATTGTCGGCCGCCTGCGCGGATAGCGCAGCGGCAGTGATGCACAGCGCAAGCGCGGCCGGTTTGAATTTAACTGGTGACATTGTGCCTCTCAGAAGTCAGTTGAATAGAGGAAGGTCTGGCCGCGTCGCTTGCAGCAGCTGTAGGGCTGCCATAGCGCATAGGCTTCGTTGCCGTCCTGAGCAATGGGATGCGCGCCGTCCGGGAAGACGGCGCAGGAAGATGAAAGCGTGGGCGCCAGCCGCTGCCATTTGTGGTTAGCCGTACCCGTATTTTCCTTCACCTCACCTGGCGGCCAGTAGCCGGCTCTGTGCGATGCCTTCAGTACCTGGTAAACGTGGGGTTGTCCCGAACGGGTAATAATGTCGGCGACCCGCTGTGCGACCACGGCGGAGGCTTTGTCATCGTCTGTCTGGCTGACGAAGCCGGAACGGGGATAAATATTGCCCCACATGTTGGCGCTGACCTGGCTGCCCAGTTCGCGCTGGCCGGGGACCAGCGCCTCGGGATATAGCGATTCAGGCAATCCCGACCGCCACACAAGTGAATCCAGCGTGCTCAGAAAGTAGGGATTAAATGGCGTGGCGGCGGTATCGCACGAATAACCGGGAATGCTGCCGCCAATGATGGAGGTGGCAGGATGGCCTATCGCATCGGCGTACTTGAATTTAATGTTCGACTTGCGCTGCTCGGGGGTCTTGATATCGGCGGCGTTACCGCCGCCGGCTGGCGCACCGCTGGTCAGAGCGTTGTCGATCGTACCGGACGCACCACTCATAAACGCCATCTCTGTCCAGGGATTCCCACCCGGTCCGGTGTAGGTGGACACCACCACTTCAGGAATAAAGTGGGTCACCTTAACCGAGGTTTTCACCGAACAGCCAAAGGGCGTACACATCAGCCAGTAACAGATGCCGCTGACGCGCCAGCTGATGCAGTCCTGGGTAATAGCACTGGCAATAATGCTGGCAGTATTAATGGCAGAAACCGTAGCCGGAGTCGCGGCTGCTACCAACACGGTGGCAACACCTGCGGCGTTGAAGTGTGTTCTGGGGGAAAAACGCATCATTTACCCCCCTGACTACGAAGCGTGGTAGCCCGAGCAACGTCGGCCGTGCCATAAACCACATCTCGATCATCGAAAACGACGGCAGGGAACTTATGAAGTCCGATCTCCCAAGCATGCACAACCTGGCGATATGCTTGGGCAATTTGCCCCTGCTGTTCGGGCCATTGCGGCGACTGAATGATTTCGCGAGCCTGCTGAGCGGCCAACTGCGGATCTGCAGCCAGCTGGCCGAAAATGGAGTCCTGCAGGCGGTCAGGGCCATCAAGCCAGACAACAGAGCTTTCTTCAGTCAGATTCTGAGGAGGATGTTCGGCATCGGTATACACAACGGTGCCGGCCATCAGCTTAAGCGGTAAAAACAGGAAAAGTGAATGTAATAGCCTGAGTCGCATGGCAGATCTCCGTTACGGTAACAGGCCGTCAGAGTGGCAGTACGGAGTCATGCTTTCATCAGTAAACTCTTTTTGCGATTTTGAAAATTTCTGAGGGAGGCGGTTGTGCTAAGTTCACGATAGTTTTGAATCCTTGAAGGAAATATTTTTTATAAAAGACCGTAATCAGGCTATCTCACTAAATTGAATTTTATAAAGTTTTAAAACTCAACTTAAATTGCCCGTAGACCTTTTCAGCTTGGAAGAAACGCACATGACTCAGTGCCTGAGTGCTACAGATACTTCTTACGTCATCAATTTCCGACTGTTTGGTTTTTAAACCAAAATAAACTGATTTTATTGCATTTGGGTTAATTGCAATGTCAACAGGCTTTGTTGAATAAATCGAACTTTTGCTGAGTTGAAGGATCAGATCACGCATCCTCCCGACAACACAGACCGTTCCGTGGCAAAGCAAAAATTCAAAATCACCAACTGGCCCAC
>NZ_JAKRNN010000031.1:0-37916 GCF_022346785.1 Pantoea sp. ACRSC | reverse complement strand
GGCAATCACGTATGCCTGCGCACAGGGCGCAGGCATCCGGGTCAGGCGCGCGGCTTTTTCGGCCGGTTGCTGCTGTAGATAAAAAACAGCGCAATCCCGAGGCAGACCACCGCCGCCAGACGCCCTGGCGAAAAGGCTATCGCCGCATTGCCTAACCAGCCGAAGTTATCAATCAGCATACTCATGGCGAGCTGGCCGAAGATGACCGCAACGGTGGCCACGGCGGTACCGATGCGCTGCACTGCCAGCACCATAATCACAATATAGGGAACGCCGCACAGCGCGCCCAGCAGCTGCCACTTCGGCACATCCATCAGGCTGTGCGCCTGCGGCGGCTCAAAAAAGAAGATCAGGAGCGCAGTCACCACCGCGCCCAGCGCAAAGGTCAGAAAGGCGCAGCGGAATACCCCCACTCTGGCGCCAAGCTGCCCGTTAATGGCCGCCTGAATACTCAGCAGCGCGCCGCCCAGCACCGCTAAACAGATCATAAAAATCGTCATACTAACCTCGGGCGACCAGCGCCAACGCGATAATAATAAACACCAGCGCAATAATGCGTTTGCCATCGATTCTGCGATGCGGCGTTCCCAACAGGCCGAAGTGGTCAATCACCAGGCTTTTGAATACCTGACCGGCGAGAATGCCGATCATCGTCATGGCGATACCGATGACCGGCGTCGCCAGCGTCAGGATTACCACATAGCCAGGGCCTAAAATTCCCCCGAGCAGCTGCCAGCCCGGCTGTGCGAAAAACGAGGGGCTGTTGCGCGGGCTGAAAAAGAGCATCAGCAAAAAGGTGAGCGCCGCGCCAACGCCGAAAATGCTTAGCGTCGCCCAGAGATCCCCAACCTGCTGGCCCAGCGGCCCAAGCAGCCCCGCCTCTACCGACAGCCCCATGCCGCCAGCGATAACCAGAAATATAAAAATGAGTTGCATAACCGCGTCCTTTAAATCGAAGCGGAACAGCATAATGAAGTCGATTAAGATGAAAAACGCTATAGTGTGGCAAACACCTTTGCAGGAATGGCATTAATGGATAACACCGGCTCGATAGATCTGCGCGCGCTGCGCTTTTTCCTGAGCGTGTACGATGCGCAAAACTTCTCCGCGGTGGCGCGGCGCGAAGGGGTTTCCGCCTCCGTGGTGTCGCGCACCATTCTCCAGCTGGAAGATGCGCTAGGTCAGCAGCTCTTCTACCGCAACACGCGTGCGGTGATCCCCACGGAGGCGGGCCGGCTGTTTGTCGACTATGCCCGCGCCATCGACAGCCAGTTCAGCGACGCGCGGCAGGCTTTGCAGGAGCGATCGCTTCAGCCGTCAGGACTGGTGCGGCTTAACGCGCCGGTATTTTTCGGCCAGCGCCATATTGCGCCCTGGCTGGCGGGGTTGTCGGCGCGCTACCCGCTGCTGGAAATCGAGCTGACGCTGACCGACGACTACGTCGACCCGCACCGCACCGCCACCGATCTTATTTTTCGCATCGGCCCGCTCACCGACTCCTCCTTTCACGCGCGGGTGCTGGGCAGCCAGCGCTACTATCTGGCCGCCGCGCCCGACTATCTCGCCAGGCACGGGGCGATCGCCACTCCGGATGCGCTGAGCGAACATCACTGCCTGGTCTATCGCGGCTCCGCCGGCGCCAACCGCTGGCTGTTCCGGCGCGACGGCGCGCCCTGGGTCCACTATCCGGTTATGCCGCTGCTGTCGTCGAACAATGCTGAAACCCTGCTGACCGCCGCGCTGGGCGGCATGGGAATGGTGCTTTTTCCCGACTGGCTCACGGGCGATCATCTGCGCACGGGTAAACTGGTCAGGCTGCTGGAAGAGTATGAGGCGGGGATCAATCCTGTGCCGCAGCAAATCGCAGCCATCTATCCCAATACGCGCCATCCGCCGCTCAACGTACGAGCGGTGATTGATTACTTTGTCGAGGTATATGGTTCCCCGCTTTACTGGCAGCGGGAGTCGGCAAGCGACCCTCAGCCGAAATAAATGATAGCTAACGCCAGCGCCAGAAAAACAGAGGCGGCAACAGATAGCGCTTTTTCAATGATATCTGACTCGCGGGGCATAAAACGTCCTGTCTTAAAGGGGAAAGGTGGCTCACCTGGTGATAACGCTTCTTTTTAAGCGAAGCGGTTTATGTCGGACAAAGCTCATTTAAGGTTCGCCGACGCGCATAAAGGCTGGCTGAGGTTATAGATAAATAATATTTGAAATGCAACTTTTAATAAAGCTAAGCGTCAAATGCTCTCGCCATTCCCCCTACTAAGTAAGACATTGTATTTTCAATAGTTTATCTATTTTATTAGCAGAAAAATAGCCGGGAACTGGCAGCGCACAAATTTAAGCGGAGCGGCAGTCGTTTATCACCGGTTTTTTTAAAATCCTCGCTCCACCAACTTTTTTTTATTTCTCAAAAAAACCGCTAGACAATACCGCCGCGACCTCTGTTAATGTGTGCCTCACAAAAGCTAAGACTGGAATTATCCATGCTGACAACCATTATTTATCGCAGCCATCTATCAGACGACGTGCCTGTAAAAACGCTGGATAATTTGGCCACACATGCTAATCAAATTAATGAGAACCACGACGTTACCGGTATTTTGCTATTTGACGGCACCCATTTTTTCCAGCTTCTGGAGGGTTCCGATGCTGCGGTCTGCGCCATTTACGAACGTATCTGCGCGGATAAACGTCATCATAATTTAGTTGAGTTAATGTACGACTACGCGCCGTCGCGCCGCTTCGGCAACGTCGGCATGGAGCTGTTCGACCTGCGCAAACATGACAAAGAGACGGTGCTGCAGGCGGTGCTGGATAAAGGCACCTCAAAGTATCAGCTTACCTACGACGACCGCGCCCTGCAGTTCCTGCGCACCTTTGTCGAAGCGCGAGAAAAAGGCAACTATTTCGAAATCCCGCCGACCGACAGCCTGCAATTTGTGGTAGAGGAAGCGCTGGAAAAGGCGATTGCGCCGCCGGACGCCGCTGACTGCAGCTTCGCCTTCCAGCCGATTATCGATCCGCTGATGCAGCGAATCGTCTCGCTGGAGGCGCTGATCCGCACGCCGGATGGCAGCGCGCCAGGGGACTATTTCGCGCAGTTCTCCGGCGACGACATCTATACCGCCGACATCAAATCGAAAGGGATCGCCTTCGCGCTGGCGAAAAAGCTCGATATTCAGGGCCAGACGTTATCGGTCAACCTGCTGCCGATGTCGCTGGTGGTGGTACCCAATGCGGTAGAGATATTACTGGATCAGATCAGGCAGAACGGTCTGGTGCCAGAGCAGGTAGTGGTAGAGGTGACGGAAAACGAGGTGATCTCACGCCTTGATGAGTTCACCATCGCGGTTAAACAGCTGCGCGCGGCGGGCATCAGTATTGCGCTGGATGATTTCGGCGCTGGGTTTGCCGGGCTGTCGCTGCTGTCGCGCTTTCAGCCGGACAAAATCAAAATCGACCGCAACCTGATTACCGACGTCCACAAAAGCGGGCCGAAACAGGCGATCGTGCATGCGATCCTGAAATGCTGCTCCTCGCTGGAGATCAGCGTTATCGCCGAAGGGGTCGAAAAGCCGGAAGAGTGGATGTGGCTGGAGGCGGCAGGCATCAGCAATTTCCAGGGGTATCTGTTCGCCCGACCGCAGCTGAACGGTATTCCGGCCGTCGCCTGGCCAGAAATTCAGTAGCGCTTTCAGGCGGGCCGCCTTGCGCGCGGCCCGCCTGTTATCCTCTGGCGGCGGTCAAATCTCGTCGTTCGGCGGAATCGCATTTTTCCCCAGCTTCACCAGAAAACTCCCGTCGACGCGTTTGATTTTCGCGCCGCGATCGCCCCAGTACATCGCAATGCCGAAAAACTCATCGGCGGAAAGCTCGTAGCCGATAACCACTGATTTATGTTGCCCGCTGCTGAGCAGTTCATTCAGCTCATCGAGATTGCTGGCGATAGCGTAATCCATATTTCCCCCCTGATGATTCACCAAAACCGTGTGACCAAAGTTTAACCATACGCTATCCCGGCAAATCCGCCATCTAAACCACTTCGCCGCCGAGCAGCTGCCTGATGCGCTGCGCCACAGTAGCCGCATGGGTTTCCAGCGCGAAATGGCCCGTATCCAGCAGTTCGACCTGTGCGTTGGGGTTATCCCGCAGGTAAGCCTGCGCGCCCGGCGGAATAAAGAAGGGATCGTGCTTGCCCCAGATGACCAGCGTCGGCAGCTGTTTTTCGCGAAAGAACTGCTGAAAGGCCGGATAGCGTGCCAGGTTGCTGGCGTAGTCCAGAAAAAGATCCAGCTGAATCTCTTTGTTGCCGGGTCTCTCCATCAAGAGCGTATCGAGCATATACCCTTCCGGTGCCACCAGCGTCTCATCGCTGACGCCATGCAGATATTGCCAGCGGGTGCCCGCCAGGTTAAGCACCTTGTCATGCACGATCTGACGGTTTTCCGCGGTCGGCTGCGCCCAGTAGCGGCGAATCGGCGCCCATGCGTCGCCCAGTCCCTCCAGGTAGGCATTGCCGTTTTGCGAAACCAGGCCAGTGACCCTGTCGGGATAAGCCAGCGCCAGCCGTAGCCCGCTCGGCGCGCCATAGTCGAAGACATAAAGCGCGTAGCGCTCCAGCCCCAACGCATCGACAAACGCGACCAGCGTTTCGCCCAGCGCGTCGAAGCTGTAGACGTAATGACGCGCCGCTGGCACCTCGGTAAAGCCAAAGCCCGGCAGATCGGGCGCGACCAGATGGAATTTGTCGCTCAGCAAGGGGATCAGCTGGCGAAACTGATGCGACGAGCTGGGATAGCCATGCAGCAGCAGCAGCGTGGGCAGCTCAGGGTTGCCTGCCTCGCGGTAGAACAGGCGCACGCCGTCGGCGTCGACGTAGCGATAGTGCACAGGATAGTCGGTGTTGCTGTTCATATCGGCCTCGCTAATAACTGTTAAAAGTTCGTTTTACTGGTTTCATTTTTACCCTGGCACACAATCAAAACCTTTAAAAGTTATTTTTAGCGGTTATTTTTAGCGTACCTGGGTTGCGACAGATAACCGGTTAACGTAATCTTTAAGGGTTATCAGACAGAGCGGATCCCATGAAAGCGAGAGAGAGCAGAAGCGCGGCAGCGGCCCCGCTGCAGATTGGCGACCATATGGCGCTGGATTTTTTGAACACCGTGGCGCAGGTAGACGGCGAGCCGCATGACTTTTTTCAGCGCGATGAGGATGTGGCGCGCTGGCTTGAGGCGGCGGGATGCGGCTCAGGCGCGGCAGAGAGAGAAGCGCGCGCTGGCGGTCTGCTGACGGCAGCGCGTGAGCTGCGCGCCATTATTCTGCATGCAGTACAGCGGAGAAAGCGCGAAGAGGAGTGGCAGCCGGAGCAGCTTAATCGCTTCCTGCGCAGCGCCTCCAGCTATCTGGAGCTGGCGCTTAACTTCGACGGTCAGCCTGAGTATCGACGCCTCTACGCCGCGGCCACGCCGGAGCAGCAGCTTGCCCCCGTGGCGGAGCAGGCTGCCGACCTGCTGGTTAACGGTGATTTCTCGCTGGTGCGCGAGTGCGAACATCCCGACTGTACGCTGTGGTTTTACGACCGCACCAAAGCGCATCGCCGCCGCTGGTGCAGCATGGCGCTTTGCGGCAATCGGGCCAAGGCGGCGCGGTTTCGCCAGATGACCCAGAGCTAAAGCCGTGAAGTCCGGCCGCGACGGCTCGGGTTAGCCTCCCCGACTCTCCAGCGGCCAGCCCTTTTAACTGCCCCAGTACAAACAGACGCTCTGTCTGTTTGATCCAGCCAGCTGTAGCTGCCCCCTGCTTTGATTTCTGCCCTGGCAGACGGCGGCTATTCCTTGTCGGCTTTATAAGCCACTCCGCCCTGACGCACGCTTTTCCCCCAGGCAATTCGCAAGCACTTACCGCTGATAGTCGCGCATGATTTCCCCTCTCGCCTCCTGAACGGGCGATCGATGCCTCAGACATCGTCGGCAACCGAGTTAGCCAGGCGATTAAAAACCGGGTCAGTCCGGCGCGGGAGCTTTACCGGGCGCATAGAGTTTTAATGCCATCACATAACCGCCATTATCGCGTTAAGTTTTTGTGACATCTCCCTCAACCTTGCAACATCTCTCTACAGATATCACGCCATACAGAGATAATGAGTTGTACTCTGCACACAACAGTTTTACACAGTAAAACAACCCTACTCCCGCAAGGCGCGCTTTGCCGGGGACGACTTCTGTTAAGAGGTACATCATGTCTGAAAAGATGCACGCTTCAACTGCGCCCTCAGAGCTGGAAAGGGAGACCGTCAGGCGCGTCGTCTGGCGTATTCTGCCCTTTTTGATCGTCTGTTATCTGATTGCGATCATTGACCGGGGCAATATCGGCATGGCATCGCTGCAAATGAATGAGGATCTGGGGCTGTCGAAAGCGGTTTTTGGTCTGGCGAGCAGCCTGTTTTTTGTCGGCTATTTCCTGTTTGAAGTGCCGAGCAACCTGGCGATGCAAAAGGTCGGCGCAAAGATCTGGATCTCCCGCATCATGATTACCTGGGGCATCGTATCGGTCTGCACCGCCTTTGTCGAAAGCAGCGAAATGCTCTATCTGCTGCGCTTTCTGCTGGGCGCTGCAGAAGCCGGCTTTTTTCCCGGCGTGCTACTCTATCTGACCTACTGGATCCCGGCGAAGTATCGCGCCCGCGTTATCGCCACCTTTATGGTAGCGATCCCGGCCGCTAACTTTATCGGATCGCCGATTTCCGGCGCGATCCTGTCACTGGACGGCTGGTTAGGTATGCGCGGCTGGCACTGGCTGTTTATTCTCGAAGGCGTTCCCGCCGTGCTGCTGGGCGTGGCGGCGTTCTTTATACTGAGCAACCGCCCGGATAACGCCAACTGGCTTACCAGTGAACAGCGCAACTGGCTTTCATCGACCCTGGCAGCGGAAAATGCGCAGCGCAAAGCCATTGGCCATATCTCTCTGTGGCAGCTGCTGCGTCACAAGCATATCTGGGTGATGGCGCTGATCTACGCCGGCGCTTCCGCTGCTGGTTCGACGCTCAGCGTCTGGTCGCCGCAGCTGTTGAAATCGTTTGGGCTGGATAACTTTACCACGGGGCTGGTGAACGCGATTCCTTACGGCCTGGCATCGGTGCTGATGATTGTCTGGGGCCGTAGTTCTGACCGCACCGGCGAACGTCGCTGGCATACCGCCGTGACCCTGTTCCTGATTGCGGGCGGCCTGCTTTCCGCCTTTATCAGCCAGTCGCTCACGGGCAGCGTGGTGATCCTTTCGCTGGTTCTGATCGGTGCCTATTCGATGAAAGGGCCGTTCTGGGCGCTGGCGTCAGGCTGGTTATCCTCTTCGACCGCGGCGGCCGGACTGGCAGCTATCGGCGCCGTCGCCAATCTAATCGGCGGCGGGCTGATGGTGAACGTCTATGGCATGATTAATCAGTCCACCGGCAGCCATACCCTGGCGATGATGCCGCTGGCATTGCTCTGCGCGGCGGGCGGCATCGCTGTCCTGGTGATGGGACGCAAATCTCAACTGCGGGTAGAGGCAGAAGCGCAGCCGCGATAAGCGGTCGGTACAGAAAAAAAAAGGCGCGTTAAGCGCCTTTTTTATTGCCCGCACCCCATACCAGCGCTCTTTTGCTGCCGCCTGCTCAGGAGAGGGCAGGCCGCCACACACTCGGTTTTCACGGATGCTGCGTTTTAAAAAAGGATACAGGATAAGAGGCTATAGCCGTTGCCGTTGTTTTACTGTATACAACAGCCATAGCCAGTGAGAGCGTGGCAGAGACGGCTAAAGGTTTCGTTGTGATGTAAACACGATGTAAATCGCAAATGCCAGGTTACAATCCGACGCGCCAAAATCAGGAGGATCAGGATGGGAAATGAAGGTGTAGTCGCCGTCGAAAAAGCGCTGGCGCTGCTGGACTGCTTTAAACCGGGCGAGGAGTCATTGACGCTGACCGCGCTGGCGCAGGCCTCTGGTCAGCACAAGACCACGGTCTATCGCCTGATGAATTCGCTGGCGCGAATGCATTATGTGATCCGGCGTGAGAACGGCAGCTACTCGCTTGGGCCGCGTCTGCTCTATCTCGGCAAGCTCTATGAACAATCTTTTCATCTGGCAAGCATCGTACAGCCGGAGCTGCATGCGCTGGCGGCCTCCACCGGTGAAAGCGCCTCCTGGTACGTTATCGAAGAGGGGCAACGGCTCTGCCTGTTCCGCGCCGAATCGTCGGAGGGCCTGCGCGAAACGCGACTGGCGGGCAGCGCGCTGCCGCTGGACAACTCCGCTATTGGCCAGGTGCTGCGCCACTGGGGTCTGCATGAGCCGCTGTTTGACCAGACGCCTGCGCTGCCGCTCTATACGTCCGGCATGCGCGACCCGCATATCGCCGCTTTTTCGCTGCCGGTCTTTGGCGAGGGCGATGCCCTGACCGCCGCGCTGGCGATCACCGGTCCCGTATCTCGCCTCACGCCGGATCGCATCGATAAAGACGTTGGCCGCATCATGCAGGAGACCGCTTATCGCCTCTCAACGCGGCTGGGCGCCAGCAAAGGATTTTGCGACCGCTTTTATCCGCGCTGACGGCTGCCGGAAAAGGCGGCTGAGGCTCGGGCGTCGCCATGCACTGCGCGGCCTCCACGCTGAGAGCCGACTCGGTGGTTAGGTTTCAACCTGATGACGCATTCGCCTTGTGCAGCGCGCTCATCGCCCGATCCAGCGCCTGCACCTCAAGCTGTCCCGGCGCGGAGGCCTCGTCCAGGGTGCCAAACGTCAGGTTGCTGCCGAACACCTCGCCCGACATGCGCGTCACCGCGCCCAGGCCGCCCATCGCCATGGTAAGCAACGGCCTGTCGCTGCGCTGACGCATCTGCCAGGTAACGTCGCTCAGGCGGCTGACATCCTGTGGCGTTTTCGGCATCACCGCGATCTTCAGAATGTCCGCGCCGTGCGCCTCCTGCCACGCCAGACGCTCTAGCATATCGGCGTTATCCGGCGTCGACTGGAAGTCGTGATAAGAGAGGATCACCGCGATCTGATGACGGTGCGCCTGCGCCACCAGGCGATCCACCGCCTGTGCGCCAATGCGCATTTCGATATCGATAAGATCGGCGCAGCCCGCCTCGAGCCACTGCTGATAGAGCGCAATATAGCTGGCGTCGTCCGGCGACAGGCTGCCGCCTTCGTTTTGCGTGCGCAGCGTCAGCAGCAGCGGTTTGCCCTGCAGCGCGCGGCGCATATCTCGCCCGAGTTGCGCCACCTTATCAACGTGGGTAGCGAAGCTGAGCTTATCAACGCGCAGTTCCACCATCTGCACCTGCGGCGTTTGGGCCGCCTGGCGCGCCAGCTTCAGGGCGCTGTCCGCATCGTCGCCGGTGGTCGACACGATAATGGCCGGTTTGCCCTGCTGAATCGTAAGATTGCCGACCTGTAACGGCCGCACATCAGAAGACGGCAGTTCGGCCGCCGTGGCGGAAACCGCCATCATCAGCAGCGCTAAAGGTGCTTTGAGCATAAAACCTCTCCCTGTCCTGAATAAAACCCAGGGTTTAAGATCTAGCTCACACTTTTACCGCCAGCAAGCCACAATGCACCGCCGCTGCCCTCAACGGGCGCTTCCTCTGCGTGCGGCGAAGGGGATAACGACGCCCTGCACGTCAGCTTCTGCTTTTCGCTTCGCGCGCCGCGGCGAAGCGACAACGCTGGAAGGTGCCGCTTTCAAGGCAGCTGTAAATTGAGTTTGAAAGGGCTGAATGGCAGACATAAAAAAACCGGTCAGCGACCGGTTTTTTAACGCACAGCGATCAGTGTCAGGCGGCAACGCCTTTAGTCTGCGTCGCGATATGCCCCGCCCACAGGCTGGCGACCCACTTCACCCCTTTTGCGGTAAAGCGCGCCTGCGAAAACGCATGCTGGTTTTCGCCCACGCCCGAGCGCAGCGTAAAGTAACCCGCCTGCATATGGTGATGCTGCGGCGTCAGGGTGCCTTTATCGCGGTACATGATGTTGCGCTCCAGCAGGAACTGGCGAAACTCCGGCTCTTTTACCTTCAGCATTTTACACAGCTGACGAAAGCCGAGTGAATCCGTAACCTCGACAAAGCGATCAAAAAATTCCGCCTTTGGGGCTGAAAGCGCCAGCTGCTCTTCGGCGGCGCGGCGCTGCTCGAACTGCTCTGCCCAGGCGCGCGCGGCTTCGGCGGGATTAGTAAAGTCAGGCAGATGCGCCACTTTCTCGCGCTCCTGCCATTTATCCAGCAGATCGGCGGTAAAGCCCGGCGACAGGCGCGCCACGGCTAACAACGAGTCGCGCTTGTTCAGGCAGAACTCCTGACGCATCTCTCCTTCGTGCTCGTAAAGGTTGATCGTCAGCGGCTGCGAAAGCCGCTGCGCGGTTTCCAGGCTTTTGATCAAGCGCTTTACTTCGCCGTGAGTAATACCGGTCAGTCGGGCGATTTCACGGCTGCTCATCAGGACAGAAGCGTTGAGAGCAGAAAGATTTTCAGTAGAGAACATCATCAGCGTCACCTCATGCAAACTTACGCAGCCGTTCGGGCTGTTGAATAAGTATACAGGATACTGGTGTTATATCCAGTATTTTATTTAAGCGATTTACTAACGGATTTGCCGTCTCGCCTGATTGCGCAACAGCCGCCGCGCTTGCTTTACCCGTATCTGCGGCCAGGCTTAAACCATCCCTGACGTCTTCGCCTGGCGTGCCCCGTAAGCCGGGAAAGCGCGCCGCGGGCGTGGACTTTCCGTGTTGCGTCATGGCGACCGGCACACTCATCAAGAAAGGATGTTGATATGAGAGCACTGACCTATCATGGCCCGCATCGGGTTCGCGTTGAGACCGTTCCCGATCCCGTCCTGCAGGAGCCAGACGATATTATTTTGCGCGTGACGGCTACGGCGATTTGCGGCTCTGATCTGCATCTCTATCGCGGCAAAATCCCTGGCACCGAGCATGGCGAAATCTTCGGCCATGAATTTATGGGCGAGGTGGTTGAGGCGGGTACGGCCGTTACCAGCGTTGCGGTTGGCGATCGCGTCGTGGTGCCCTTTGTTATTGCCTGCGGCGACTGCTTTTATTGCCATCTGCATCAGTATGCCGCCTGCGAGACCACCAACAGCGGTCGCGGTGCCATTCTGAATAAAAAGAATATTACGCCGCCGGCGGCGCTGTTTGGCTTCAGCAACCTTTACGGTGGCGTGCCCGGCGGGCAGGCGGAGTATGTGCGCGTGCCGAAAGCCAACGTCGGCCCGTTCAAGGTGCCGCTGACGCTGCCGGACGATAAGGTGCTGTTTCTCTCTGACATCTTACCGACCGCCTGGCAGGCGGTGCAGAACGCCGCTCTGGATAAAGGCTCCAGCGTGGCGATTTTCGGCGCCGGGCCGGTGGGGCTGCTGAGCGCCGCCTGTGCGCGACTGGTGGGCGCGGAACAGATTTTTATGATCGACCATAATAATTACCGGCTGGAGTTTGCCCGTCAGCGTTACGGCGTCACGCCGATCAACTTTGACGATATCGACGATCCGGCCGCCTGGATCATCGAGCATACAAAAAATAATCGCGGGGTAGACGCGGTTATTGACGCGGTCGGCTTTGAAGCCAAAGGCAGCCTGACCGAGACGGTGCTCAGCAACCTGAAGCTGGAAGGCAGCAGCGGTAAAGCGCTGCGTCAGTGTATCGCCGCCGTGCGCCGCGGCGGCGTGGTAAGCGTGCCGGGTGTCTATGCCGGCTTTATCCACGGCTTTATGTTCGGCGACGCCTTTGATAAAGGACTGACCTTTAAGATGGGACAGACGCACGTGCAGGCCTATCTGCCGCGCCTGCTGTCGCTGATTGAACAGGGGCTGCTGACGCCGGAAGAGATCGTTACTCACCATATGTCGCTGGAAGACGCAGCGCACGGCTATGAGATCTTTGAGAAGCGTAAGGATGACTGCCGCAAGGTTATTCTGGTGCCGGGGATGGCGTCGCAGCACGCCGCCAGCTAATGCGGTCGTCCAGGCTGCCAGCGGCAGCCTGGCGGCGGTTAGCGCACGATATCTTCATCGCTGTCGTTAAGCTCCGACAGCGAAATTTCGCGCGACGGGGCGTTATCGAGCCGGTCGCCATATTCGCCACGCACGTCGGGCAGGCTGGTGAACTGCCCGTCGACGAATAAAAAGCTCAGGTGGCGGGCGACATCATTCAGCATCTCCTCCGCCTCATTCTCCGTTGTGCCTTTCGCCTCTTTGCCGTCGAGCTGCCAGCGTAGCTTACCGCCAACCTGCTCCGCGCCGCCGATATCGACCACATGGCCATCAATATTTTCCACCAGCAGGCGAGACTGGCAGTAATAAAGCAGGTAAGGCATCAGGTCACGTTTATTTTCAGACATCTCTTCTCCTGCGGCAGATTATTTCTGCGGTTAAAAATGGAAATAATAACGTAGCGCATAAATCGCCCAGTAAATGGCGTTCGCCGCCAGATAAGCCCAGCATCCCCAATAAGCGACAGGTTCACGTCTGGTTCGGAGTTTAGGCAAGAAAGCCAGCAGATAGCCTGCAGCGGCGATAAGCGAAACAAAATAGAAAAACTTCATCTTTCCTCCTTAAAGTCATTTATTTACTAGAAGGATAGTCAGTTTTTACGGTTATAGCGGAAGGAAAGCGTAAACAGATTTAAAGCTGGAATGGACGCGCTGCGCTTAAACATCAGCGCCGGCCAGAAATAGGTTCACATTCGCCCTTTTTTCTGTGAGTTCGGTTTGGTTTTGCCACAATACTTTTACTGAAAGTGAAACTTAATCGCGTTCTCTGACTATTACGGGAATGAAACTTAATAAAAAAAGCGGCTGCAGATTAGGCCGTCGCCGCTTTTTGAAAATGCTGACGCGCGCGCAGCGTTTTTATCCTGAACGACGCGTCAGGAGGATTTTTTCAGCAGTCGTGGCAGCTGATTCTCAAGCTCCAGCAAACAGGCATCCATCATCTTCTCTGTCTCCTGGGTCACTTTCTGATAGTTGTTGGCCTGCCATTCAGCCAGCGGCGCGGTTTTCGCCGCAGGCTCGCAGCTGGCAACCGTATAGGCGCTAAACAGCGTGCCGCCCTCCGGGCGTTTATAGAAGATTACGCGGTAAGAAAGGTCATAATTGCTGTTAGCGGAGGATAAATCTGTGTAGACCAGCGACCAGTGTGACGCGCCGATAAAGAGTATGTTCTGATAAGCATAACTTCCGCCGTTCTGATCTAAATAGCGTGCGATTTTCGCTTCTGCCTTCGGTGCGAAGTAATGACTGGTGGGTTCTGGCAGGGCGTCTATCTTGCTGCCCCGATACCCTTTTTTATCAAACATATCGGAGCTGGCGCTGACGCTGCCCAGCAGCGCACCTACCGCAGTCAGACCGGCTACTACGCCTGTGGAGGCTGGCCCTACAACGCGCAGGTGATCGTCAGCATAGTGGCTGCCGTTCATATCGGGCTGCGCCAGAGAGGTATAAACTTCCAGGCTACTTCCACCTGAGCCTTTAACTACCGTGGGTTTCTTGCCTCCTGCGCATCCTGCAAGGAGGGCGATAGCAAGCGTGCCTGCTGCAAAAGTCTTGATGTTCACTGACCTTTCCTTTGTTAACGTCCCTAATGTATCTCATCCCGCGTGGCGTCTGGCGTCAGCGCGGCGTATAGCAATCAGTCACTATTAACGGACGTAAGCCGATAAGCTTTAGTAATGAATCTAATTTATTCAGGGAGAAAGCTATGCTTAACAGCGGAGGTAACAACTATGTGTGGACGCTTTGCGCAGTATCGCAGCCGGAACGACTACTTTGACGCGCTCGGCATCGAAGATGACGAGCTGATTTACGATCCCGAACCTGTCGCGCGCTATAACGTCGCGCCGGGCACCCGCGTGCTGTTGCTCAACATGCGCGACGACCATCTGCATCTTGACCCGGTTTTCTGGGGCTATGGCCCTGAGTGGTGGAATAAACAGCCGCTGATTAACGCGCGCAGTGAAACCGCACCCACCGGACGCATGTTTAAGCCGCTGTGGCATCATGGCCGCGCCGTGGTGCCCGCGGACGGCTGGTTCGAATGGAAAAAAGAGGGCAGCCGCAAGCAGCCCTATTTTATCTACCATCAGCAGCGCGAGCCGCTGTTTTTCGCCGCCATCGGCAAGGCGCCTTTCGACAGAGAGCACGGCCATGAGGGATTCGTTATCGTAACGGCGGCGAGCAATAAGGGCATGGTGGATATCCACGATCGCCGTCCGCTGGTGCTGCGCGCCGACGCCGTCGAGGAGTGGCTGAGCGAAGAGACCTCCCCCGAACGGGCAAAACAGATCGCCGACGAGGCGGCGCTGCCGGAGAAGGTGTTTCGCTGGCATCCGGTGACGAAAAAGGTTGGCAATATTCACAATCAGGGCGAAGAGATGATAGAGGAGACGGCCGAAGCGGAGTAGCTCCCTGCTGCGCCAGGTTATCAATCAACCGATCTCAGGGCAGGACGGAAAAAGGCGATTGCAGTAAACTTTAGCTCTCCTTTTCTGCAGCAGTGAATGACAGTGAATAACGAAGCGCACTCCTCAGTAAACGTTCCTCAGTCGATCCCGGCGCGTAACCGCATGTTCCGGGCGTTACTTAACCGCGATAAAACCCCTGTCGCGGTGCTTATCTCCGCCGCGCTGGTCGGCGTCATTGTTGGGCTGGTGGGCAGCGCCTTCGCCAGCGCGGTTCGCTGGGTACAGCACTGGCGGCTGTCGCTGGCCGATCCGGCGCTGCACAGCGGCTGGACCCTCTACGCGCTGGCGTTTGTGCTCTCCGCCCTGCTGGCGATGGCGGGCTATTTTCTCGTGCGGCGTTTTGCGCCAGAAGCCGCAGGTTCCGGCATCCCGGAAATCGAAGGCGCGCTGGAAGAGCTGCGCCCGGTGCGCTGGTGGCGCGTTATCCCGGTAAAATTCTTCGGCGGTATGGGCACGCTGGGCGCGGGCATGGTGCTGGGCCGCGAGGGGCCGACGGTGCAGCTTGGCGGCAATATCGGCCGCATGGTGCTTGACCTGCTGCGCATCCGCAGCGACGAAGCGCGCCATTCGCTGCTGGCGACCGGCGCGGCGGCCGGGCTGGCGGCAGCTTTTAACGCGCCGCTGGCGGGCATTCTCTTTATCGTTGAAGAGATGCGGCCGCAGTTTCGCTACAACCTTATCTCTATCAAGGCGGTCTTTACCGGCGTGATTATGGCGAGCATTGTGTTCCGCCTGATCAACGGCGCGCATCCGGTGATCTCCGTCGGCAAACTGGCGGATGCGCCAGTAGAAACCCTGTGGCTCTATCTGGTGTTGGGCATGCTGTTCGGCATGGTGGGCGTGCTGCTTAACCGGCTGATTTTTCTCTGTCAGGATACGTTTGCCCGTCTCTATAACGGACGTCTGTGGCGCGTCGTCGCGACCGGCGGCGCGCTCGGCGGCGGCTGCGGTCTGCTGGCGCTGTGGTTCGCGCCGGGCGCAGGCGGCGGGTTTGAGCTGATTCCGCAGGCGACCGCTGGCCACTATACCTTCGGCGTGCTGCTGGTGATCTTTGCGGTGCGGCTGTTCACTACGCTGCTCTGCTTCAGCTCTGGCGCGCCGGGCGGCATTTTCGCCCCGATGCTGGCGCTCGGCACCGTGCTGGGCACCGCCTTCGGCGTGCTGATGGCGGACGTTTTCCCGCTCTACCATCTGCAGCCCGCCACCTTCGCCATCGCCGGTATGGGCGCGCTGCTTGCCGCCTCGGTGCGCGCGCCGCTGACCGGCATTGTGCTGGTGCTGGAGATGACCGATAACTATCAGCTGATACTGCCGATGATCGTCACCGGGCTGGGCGCGACGCTGCTGGCGCAGTTTCTCGGCGGCAAACCGCTCTACTCCTCTCTGCTGGCACGCACCCTGGCGCGTCAGCAGCAGGCGGAGAGCGGTAAGGCTTAGCGCACTCTGCCGCGAAACACCCAGAACGCCCAGCTGTGATAGAGCAGCGTCAGCGGCATAACGATGGCGGCGCCGATAAGCACAAAGCTTTGCGTCGCCGCCGGCGCCGCGCTGCGGTGCAGATCCTGCTGCCAGGGAATAAGCCAGGGATAAAAACCGCAGGCGACGCCGACAAATACCGCTGAGATCAGCCCCAGCGTCAAAGCCAGCTGCCAGGTTGCCCGGCCGCGCCACAGCGCCAGCAGCTGCGCCAGCCAGAAGAGAAAAATCAGCGCGACAGCGATCTTGCCCGGCCAGCGCTGCCAGGCGGTCATCCAGATATCGCGATTCAGCAGCAGCACCGACAGAAACAGCACCAGCGAAAGCACCCAGCATAGCCAGGCGAGCGTGCTGGCACGCTCTTCGACATCTGCACCGATACGCCAGCGGATCCAGCAGCAGCCCAGCAGTAAGTAGATCACCATCAGCCCCAGCCCGCACAGCAGCGGCGTCAGCGAGAAGCCGATTTCCAGCCCGCGCTGCGGCTCTGCGCTGAAGACCACGCCCGCGCACCAGCCCTGCAGAAACGCCGCCAGCGCCGAGCTGGCGCACATCAGCCGATCCAGCCAGTGGCGAAAGCCCTCCTGCGCCTGCGCCCGATACTCCAGCGCCAGCCCGCGCAGAAACAGCGCCAGCACCATGGCAAACACCGGGCCGCAGAGGGTATTGAACAGCAGGCTGTAGACCGGCGGAAAGAGCGCAAACATCCCGCCCGCCAGCAGCACCAGCCAGGTCTCGTTGGCGTCCCAGATCGGCAGGATGCTGTTAACCATGCGCCTGCGCTGCGACTCCTCACGGAACCAGGGAAAGAGCATGCCGACGCCGAGATCGGTGCCGTCAAGCAGCACATAAATCAGCATCGACAGCAGCAGCGCCAGCGCCGAAAAATCAGCAAGCGTCATGGGGATGTCCTGATCTCTTGTGTGACAACGTCACCTTTAGGCTGCAGCGGCGTGGAGACCAGCCGCAGCAGATAGCGCAGGCCCAGCGCAAAGCTCAGGACGTAAACCACAACGATAGCGACCAGGATCGCCACGGTGGTGGAAAGCGACAGCGCGGAGATGCTGTCGGCGGTACGCAGCATACCGTAGACCGTCCAGGGCTGGCGGCCGATTTCCGTCACCAGCCAGCCGGCCAGCATAGCGATAAAGCCCGCCGGCGAAAGCCATACCAGCATGCGCAGCAGGCGAGGCGACGTGGTCAGGCGTCCGCGCCAGTGCTGCACGTTCGCCACCAGGCTGGCGATAAGCATGACCATCCCCAGCCCCACCATCAGGCGAAAGGCGAAAAAAACCGGGGCCACCGGCGGCAGGCTTTGCGCGTCGAACTCGCTCAGGCTTTTGATATGGCCGGTGAGGTTATGACGCAAATAGAGTGAGGCGATGTCGGGGATCGCCAGCTCCAGTCGGTTACGCTGCGCCTGCTGATCGGGCCAGGCGAACAGCCGCAGCGGCTCTCCCCGGTTCGCCGCAGGCGGATGCCAGCTGCCCTCAATCGCCGCCAGCTTGGCGGGCTGGTGCGCCAGCGTATTCTCCCCATGCAGATCGCCGACCGCCACCTGCAGCGGCACCGCCACCAGCGTGAACGAGAGCGCCGCCGTCAGCATGCGCCGCGCCGCCTGTTCCTGAACATTCAGCAGCAGACGGCGCGCCGCCACGCCCGCGATCATAAAGGCCACGGCGATCAGCGAAGCCAGCAGCATATGGCTAAAGCGAAACGGAAACGACGGCGCGGAGAGCACCATCGCCCAGCTCTCCGGCAGGAACCGGCCGCTGTCGTCGCGCGTAAAGCCGGTGGGCGTCTGTAGCCAGGAGTTAGCGGCGAGGATCCAGAAGGCGCTCAGCAGCGCGCCGAGCGTGACGAAGCAGGTGACGATAAAGTGCAGGCCCGGCTTGATTTTGCCCATGCCGAACAGCATCACCCCGGTCAGTCCCGATTCAAGAAAAAAGGCCACCAGCACTTCATAGAACAGCAGCGGGCCGATAACGCCGCCAACCTTTTGCGACAGCCCGGACCAGTGGGTGCCGAACTGCACCTCCATCACCACGCCGGACACCGCGCCGATCGCCACCGTCAGCGCAAAGACCTTAAGCCAGAAGTGCAGCGCTTCGCGCGCGCCCGGCTGCTTTCCCCACAGCCAGCGCGCCTCGAACCAGAGCAAAAAGGGCGACAGGCCAAGCGTCAGCGCGGCCAGGGTAATATGCATCCCCATGGTGAGGGCGAACTGCCCACGCGACAGCAGCAGCACCCATTCGGCATTACTCATTGCTCGGCTTTCCGCTGTAGCGGGTAATCGGCTTCTCCTCCTCGCGCTGCATGCCTGCGGAAAACGCCTCCAGCGCGGCGAACAGCGGCCGCAGTCCCTGCCATAGCTTCTCGTCGTTCAGCAGGTGCAGCACGCCGCGAATGCCGGGCGCGGCGTTCCCCTCCTGCTGCGTGGCGTCGCTGGCGGGCTTCATCGCCATCGCCGCGTCGCGCAGCGCCAGCAAAATATGGTTAAGCCGCTCCGGTGGGATGGTGCTCAGCGTCATCAGGATCAGCGAGATATTTTGCAGCGCGCTCTGCGTGCCTGGCCGGTTCAGGCCGGCAACCAGAATTTTGCCGATATCGTTATTGGCTTTGATGGCGTCGTTCGCCAGCCGCAGAAAGCCGTGCTCATGCAGGTTTTCCACCAGTTCATCCATCGCTTCCTGCGCGGTTTTCTCGGTGCGCGTCGGCGGCACGGTATAGGACAGTCGTTCTGCCATTAGAATTTCTCCGGGTGTTCAACGTGTTCAGGCGGCTCGACATAGCCTTCCTGCTGCCACTTCTGCTCAATGGGCAGATGATCCAGCGGCGTACGCTGGCCGTGGCGAAAATTATGGCGCGGAATCGGGTTCGGCTGCGGCGTACGCGCCAGTTTCGTCATATTGACGGCAATCTCCTTGTACGCCGGGGTGTTAACATCGGGATCGTGATGTTCGCCGGTGAGGCCGTTAACGCCTGGCTTGCCGTGGTGGATAGGGATAAACAGCACATTGCCCGCCACGCGATCGGTCACTACCACCGGGACTTCCACCGTGCCGCGCCGCGATTTCAGCGCGACCCATTCCCCCTCCAGCAGACCGCGCGCCTGCGCCAGCTGCGGGGAAATCTCCACAAACCAGTTAGGCGAGAGCGACATCATGCGTCCCCCCTGTCCGGTCTGGTTGGTGGACTGGAAGTGCTCCAGCATACGGCCGTTATCCAGAATCAGATCGTATTCCGCGTCCGCCTCCTCCATCGGCGGCTGCCAGCTCAGCGGATAGAGTCGCGCCTTGCCGTCCGGGAACTTGAACTTATCGGTATAGAGCAGCGGCGTGCTCTCGCCGTCCGGCGTCACCGGCCAGATTTGCGACTGCCAGCCCACCAGCCGCTCATAGCTGACGCCTGCGAAGATCTCCGCAATGCTGGCGGCTTCCGCCATAATTGCGCCGGGATTGGGGTAGTTCCAGTGATGGCCGAGGCGCGCGGCCAGATCGGTAAAGATCTGCCAGTCGGGGCGGCTCTCGCCCAGCGGATCCATCGCCGGGGAGAAGTGCTGGATACGGCGCTCGGTGTTGACGAAGGTGCCCTCTTTTTCCACGCTCGGGCTACCGGGCAGCACCACATCGGCGAACTCGGCGGTGCGGCTCATAAAAATATCCTGCACTACCATAAAGTCGAGGCGGCTGAAGGCTTCATGCACTTTGGTGGAATCGGCGTCGGAGAAGGCGGTCTCTTCGCCGGTGATATACATGGCGCGCAGTTTTCCTTCGTGGGCGTGCTGCACCATCATAAAGTTATCCGCGCCGGGCTGGTCAGAGAGCGCCTCCGGCGTCACGCCCCAGGCGCGCGCCCATTTTTCGCGTATTGCCGGGTCAGAGACTTTTTCATATCCGGGATAAACGTTGCTGAGGCAGCCGAAATCGCTCGCGCCCTGTACATTGTTGTGGCCGCGCATCGGATAGCCGCCGGTGCCGGGACGCCCGTAGTTGCCGGTCACCAGCAGCAGATTCGAGAGCGCCGTGCTGGTATCCGCGCCGTGGCTATGCTGCGTAATGCCCATCGCCCACAGCAGGCAAACGCTGTCCGCCTGGCCGATCATCTCCGCCGCCGCCGTCAGCGCTTCCACGCTCAGGCCAGTCACCTCGCTGGCGAACGCCAGGGTAAAAGGCGCCAGCGACGCGCGATACTCCTCGACCTGATTAACGCGCTCTGCCAGGAACGCCTCGTCGGCATAGCCGTGGTCGAACATATATTTCGCCATCGCCGAGGCCCACACCATATCGGTGCCCGGCTTGATGCGCAGGAACTGGTCGGCGCGGTCGGCCATTTCGTGGCGGCGCGGATCGACCACCAGCAGCTTTTGCCCGCGGTGTTTGTGGCTCTGCTTGATATGCGAGGCGATAACCGGATGGTTCTCCGCCAGATTACTGCCGACGGTGATGATGAGATCGGTTTTTTGCAGGTCGCGAATGGTGCCTGCGTCGCCGCCGTAGCCCACGGTGCGAAACAGTCCTTCAGTTGCCGGGTTCTGGCAGTAGCGAGAGGAGTTATCGACGTTATTGGTGCCGAAAATCAGCCGGGCGATTTTCTGTGTCAGGTAAGCCTCTTCATTGCTGGCCTTGCTGGAGCCGATAAAGCCGATAGCGTCGCCGCCATGCTGCCGCGCCACGTCGCGCAGCCCCTGCGCCACGCGATCCAGCGCCTCGTCCCAGCTGGCGGGGCGGAAGCGGCCATTTTCGCGGATCAGCGGCGTGGTCAGGCGCTGCGGGCTGTTGACGAAATCCCAGCCGAACTTGCCTTTGACGCAGGTGGAGATGCCGTTAGCGGGCGCATCGGCGACCGGCTGCACCTTCAGGATATGACGATCGCGCGTCCAGATTTCAAAGCTGCAGCCCACGCCGCAGTAGGTGCAGACCGTTTTGGTGCGCTTAATCTCTGCCTGACGCAGCGCATCGTCGATCAGCGAAATGCCGGTGATCGGCTCCATGCCGATACTGTTCTCCAGCGATTTAACGAAGTCGATCATCGGCCGCTTCAGCCCTTCATCCATAGCGGTAAAGGGGCCGGCGTCGGGCTGCATGGTCTTCTCCAGCAGCGCGTTGCAGGGACAGACCGTGACGCAGTGGCCGCAGCTGACGCAGCTCGATCCGGCAATCTGCGTGCCGCCATCCCACAGCACGCGCGGATGCGCCTGGGTGTAGTCGATGCTCAGCGTCTCATTTACCTCGACGTTCTGACACGCCTCAACGCAGCGCCCGCAGAGAATGCACTGGTCGGGATCGTAAGTATAAAAGGGGTTAGAGTGATCCTTGCTGGTGGGCTTGCGCTGATAGGGGTAATACTGAATCGGGATATGCATATCCGCGACGGTATTATGCAGCGTGCAGTCGCCGGTATTGTGCTCGCATACCGTGCAGTAAAGCTCGTGGCGATTCAGGATGCGATCCATCCCTTCCTGCTGCGCGGCGCGTGGCCACTCTCCTTCGCTGTTGATTTCCAGTCCCTGGAAGGTGCGCAGCGTACAGCCACGCACCTTTTCGCCGTTGGCTTCTACCCAGCAGACATCGCAGCTCTCCAGCGGCTGCAGCGCCGGGTGATAACAGACGTGAGGCAGTTTTTTTCCCTGCTCGGTAAGAAAGTCGATCAAGGGCTGATTAACGGCGCCTACCAGGGGTTCGCCATTATAAATAATGGTACAGGTTTTCTCTGACATTTAACGCCTCGCTCTCGACATTGCAATTGGCATTTGCCAGCGTGCTTTTGTTTGTTATGTAAAGTTATGTCTTCAGCTTAGCGACAATTAAAACAGCTGCCATTGGGCGGCTGCGTTTATTAATATTATTTTGTTTGAAAATGCCGCATCTTGCCTGAATCCATGCTGTAAATAACGTTAATTATCATGGCCATAAGTTATGTTGCGGGAGAATTCGCAAAAAGTGTTAAACATTGCTAACCGCTGCGGTTATTTATCTGGCGCGCAGGATTTCTGACGCTTTCTATACTTTTTAGTCCGGCTGGTTTCCAGCAAACACTATTTAAGCGGTAGAGGTGAATAATGAAAGCACTGGTCTGGCACGGCGTGGGAAACATTCAGCTGGATAACGTTGCCGATCCACAGATAGAGCAACCTGGCGATGCCGTCATTCGTATTACCGCCTCGGCGATTTGCGGCACGGATCTGCATTTTATTCGCGGCACCTTTAGCGATATGCAGCCCGGCACCATCCTTGGGCATGAGGCCGTTGGCATTGTGGAGCAGGTCGGGGATAAGGTGCGTAACTTCAGCCCTGGGGATCGGGTGGTGGTCTGCTCTACGGTATCCTGCGGCGTCTGTCCACCCTGTCGCGCCGGACATACCGCGCAGTGCGACAATGCGAATCCCAATGGGCCTGAAGCGGGCACCTGCTTTTTTGGCGGCCCCAAAGCTACCGGCCCGGTGAACGGTTTGCAGGCAGAAAAAGCGCGGATTCCCTACGCCGCCAATACGCTGGTTAAAATTCCCGACGGCGTAACGGACGAGCAGGCCATTTTAATCAGCGATATTTTCCCCACCGCCTGGTTCGGCGCCGAGCTGGCTGATATTACGCGTGGGGATATTGTCGTTGTGTTTGGCTGTGGCCCAGTCGGCCAGTTCGCTATTGCCAGCGCACTGCTGATGGGCGCGGCGCGGGTGATTGCCGTGGACTGCCATGAGGATCGGCTGGCAATGGCGCGTCGTCAGGGCGCATTCCCGATTAATTTCGAGCAGGAAGATCCGGTTGAGATAGTTAAAACGCTGACCGGCGGCACCGGTGCGGACTGCGCCATCGACGCCGTGGGTGTTGACAGCCAGCATGCTCACCATGGCCCGGCCAGCGAAGAGGCGGAGAAGAAAGCGGATAAATTCGCTCAGGAGGTAGAAGAGGTTGCGCCGGAAACCCATCCGCAGCACGGGAACTGGATCCCCGGCGATGCCCCGACGCAGGCGCTGGAATGGGCGATTGCCGCAGTGAAGAAAGCCGGTCGGCTAAGCATTATCGGCGTCTATCCCCCCACCGCCGAGACGTTCCCCATCGGCAAGGCGATGAACAAAAATCTCACTATCAAGATGGGCAACTGTAACCACCATACGCATATCCCCTACCTGCTGGAGCTGACGCGCACCGGCGCCATCGATCCGGCGAAGGTGCTGACCAATGTCGAACCTGTTGAGAATGTGATTAAGGCTTATGAGGCGTTCGACAAGCGTGAGCCGGGCTGGGTGAAAGTCGAGCTGGAAGTATAAAGGCTCGGGTGATGAGCTGAAGCCTTCTCAACGCAGCTATTCTCCAGTCAGCTTCCCTGGATCCTGGCGGAACCGGCGTACGGGATGTCGCACGCAGAGGTCGATAAAGGCTGCCAGCTTCTGCACGGATGCTATGCTCACCGGGTCAGGCATTGTCCCTCGGCGACCTGCGCCTCGGGACAATGCCGGGCCAGCCGTTCGGCGCAGGCCCGGTACGTCGCCTCAGGCAGGCTGCGCCTCCAGCCGGAACTGTTCCACCGACTGCGCCAGCTGCGAGGAGTGATCCTCCATCGCGCTGGCGGCGGCGGAAATTTCCTGCACCAGCGCGGCGTTCTGCTGCGTGACGCTGTCCATCTCGTTGACCGCCACGGAGACCTGGCTGATGCCGCGGCTCTGCTCGTCGGATGCGGTGGCGATCTCGTCGATAATTGCCTGCACCGAGGTAACCGCCTGGGTGATTTCCTGCATGGTATCGCCCGCATGGCGCACCAGGCTAACGCCGCTGTCAACGCGCTGCGTCGACTCCTCGATCAACGAGGCGATATCTTTTACCGCTGCGGCGCTGCGCTGCGCCAGGTTGCGCACTTCCGACGCCACCACGGCGAAGCCGCGGCCCTGCTCCCCGGCGCGCGCCGCTTCCACCGCGGCGTTAAGCGCAAGGATATTGGTCTGGAACGCTATGCTGTTGATAATGGCAGTGATATCGCCAATCTTGCGCGCGCTGTCGTTGATTTGCGCCATGGTCTGCACCACCTCGCCCACCAGCGACTCGCCTCTGCGTGCGGTCTGTGAGGCGTTTTCCGTCAGCGTCGTCGCCTGATGCGCATTGGCGGCGTTGTGTTTCACCGTCGCCGTTAGCTGCTCCATGCTGGCGGCGGTCTCCTCCAGCGCGGCGGCCTGCTGCTCGGTACGGGACGCCAGGTTGATATTGCCTTTGGCGATCTCCTCCGCGCCGTCGCGCACCGAGGCGGTGGTCTCTTTAATCTGGCTGACCATCGCGATCAGCCGCGCCTGCATGGTATGCAGCGCATAGAACAGGCTGCTCTGGTCGCCTGCTTTCAGCGGAATGCGGGTATTCAGCTGCCCGTCCGCTACCGCCAGCGCGAAGGCGGCCGCGTCGGCGGGTTCGCCGCCCAGCGGACGCAGGACTATGCGGCTGAAAACCACGCCCAGCAGCAGGCTTACCAGCACAATGCTCGCCAGCATCATCCACAGGGCATTATGCAGCTGCTGACGCGCGGCGCTCATCACTAAATCCAGCGGCGCGGCGACCCCCAGATACCAGACGTTGCTGCTGTTGCCGATGGCGATCGGCTGCCAGGTCATCAGCGTTTTTTCACCGAGAAACGCGTCGTCCTGCTCGGTTATCGCGGTGGTCAGGCGGCTTTTGTCCCCCTTCCACAGCTGGTTGTTTTGCGCTTTATCGGGCGAAGAGACAATCTTCCCGCCGCTGGAGAGCAGCATAGCGTAGCCGGCACCCTGCCAGGGCTTGATCTCGTTAACCTGCTGCTGCAGCTTAGCCAGCGAAATATCAGAACTCACCACGCCCCAGAGTTTGCCGCGATCGATAATCGGCGTGGTGATGGAGGTGAGCAGCGTCGGCACGCCGTTATAGGCATAGCTGTAAGGTTCGGTCGGGTAATCCTTACGGGTACGCTGCGCCACCAGATAGTAGTCCCCCTGGCCTGGCGTCAGATAGGAGGTCAGAGGATGCATTTTGTAATTGCCCGCCTGATCGACATCAACAAACCAGGCATAGCGCCCTTGCGGCGGCTGGCCGCTCTGCGCGGCGAACTCGGCGTCGCGCCCGTCAAAGACATCTTTTTCCAGCATCACCGAAACAGAGAGGTAGTCTGGATTGCTGCGCAGCGCATATTCCACCAGCTTGTCGGCGACGTGGCGATCCTGAACGCTGGCATCCGGCAGCGCGATCAGGCTTTGCCCGAGGCTCTGCGCGACATCCCGCGCGTGGTTAAGGCTCTGTTCTACTTCCAGCGCTTTGCTGCGCGCAATCTGTTGCAAGTATGCTTCCGCCAGCGTGCGCTGCGCCTGGCCCGATTGCCAGCTCAGCACGCCGATGGTAACGGCAAAGCCGGTGGCGATGGTCAGCGCGCCGGTCAGCAACATCATGGCGCGGGTGCTTAATCTCTTTTTTGTTAGGCGATCCGCTTTCATCATTGATTTCCCCAGATTCAAAGACAGGCTAATAAAACAGCAGCGCTGTTATCACTCTTATCGGCGGGGGCGATTGAAACTTAAGCAGGTAAAGGCGGAGAGGCGAGGGAAAGAGGGCGAACGCGCAGGCGCTCACCCCGGATGAAAAAGGATCAGGCGAGCTTATTCAAGGCGTTAACCGCCAGCTGCGCCAGATACTGGGCGGTGGGGAAAAGCGCCTTATCGTCAACGCGGAACTTCGGATGGTGCAGCGCCCAGGGCCCGCCTGAGCCGACCATCATAAAGGTGCCGGGGATCTTCTGCTGATAGAAGGCGAAGTCCTCGCCAATGGGGCTGGCGTCAATGCGGCGCGCCTCAAAGTCGACCTCGCTCGCCTGCTCCAGCGCAAAATCGACCCACTCCGCGGTATTCACCACCGAAGGCGGGCCGGCGTGCCACAGGAATTCGATTTGCGCGCCGAACGCGGCGGCGAGCCCCTCCAGCAGCGCCCGAAAGCGCTGCTCGATCAGCGCGCGCGCCTCGCTACTGAAGGTGCGCACCGTGCCCTCCAGCCAGGCGGTATCGGGGATAACGTTCCAGGTGCTGCCGCTGTGGATCTGGGTAATCGAGACCACGGCGTTCTGATCTGACGGCACGTTGCGGCTGATCAGCGTCTGCACCGCGCTGATAATCTGGCCGACGATAACAACAGGATCGTTGCCCTCGTGGGGTTTGGCCGCGTGCGCGCCCTTCGCCGCCACCTTGATTTCAAAGCGATCGACGCCCGCCGTCAGCGCGCCCTCTTTACCACCCACTACGCCGACCGGCAGGGTCGGATCGTTATGAATGCCGAAAATTACCGCGGCCTCATCCAGCGCGCCGGTGGCGATCAGGTCGGGGGCGCCCAGACCGGTCTCTTCAGCCGCCTGGAACAGGATGCGCACGCGCCCTTTCAGCGACGCCGCCTGCTGCTGTAGCAGAATGGCGGCACCCAGCGCGGCCGAGGTGTGAAAGTCATGGCCGCAGGCGTGCATAACGCCCGCGTTCTCGGAGCTAAACGCCACGCCCGACTCCTCTTCAATCGGCAGGGCGTCGATATCGGAACGCACCACCACCAGCGGCCCCGTCCCCTCGCCGACCTCGGCCACCAGCCCGGTTTTCAGCGGCAGATCGAGGATGCGGATGCCCGCCGCGGTCAGCGCCGCACGGATTTTTTTGGTGGTTTCGAACTCCTGATTGGAGAGTTCGGGAAAGCGGTGCATATCGTGGCGAAAAGCCTCAATCTGGCTGGCAAGCGCCCGATCCTGCTCGCGGATCTCTTTCATATTATTTCCTTCCAGTGCGACGGCCTGCGGCAAAGTATGCGGCGGCGCGCTTAAATATTGAAATCATCATTAGTGTCGATGTTAGTCATCTGGCGCAAAAAGCGGCGCGTCACCGGGTTGTCGGAGAAGCTGATCACTTGCTCCGCCGGCCCCTGCTCGACGATATGGCCATCCGCCATAAAGATGACGCGATCGGCCACCTCTTTGGCAAACTGCATCTCGTGCGTGACGATCACCATGGTTGTCTTCTGCTGCGCCAGGCTTTTCATCACCTGCAGCACTTCGTGGACGCGCTCGGGATCGAGCGCCGAGGTCGGCTCGTCAAACAGGATGGCGCGCGGCTTCACCGCCAGCGCGCGCGCAATGCTGACGCGCTGCTGCTGGCCGCCTGACAGCGTAACCGGATACTGATGCGCCTGCGGCGCCATGCCGACCAGCTCCAGCAGCTGCATCCCGGTCTCGCTGGCCTGCGCTTTCGGCATTTTCTTCACCATGATTAACCCTTCGGTGATGTTCTCCAGCGCGGTTTTGTTGCGAAACAGGCTGTAGTTCTGAAAAACCATCGCCGTCTGGCCGCGCAGCGCATGTTCCTCTTTCGCGCTGTAGCTGGCGGTGTCGAGCGACACATCGCCGATCTGGATCACGCCCGACTCGGGTTTTTCCAGCAGGTTGAGGCAGCGCAGCAGGGTCGATTTGCCTGAGCCGGATGGACCGATAATCGCCACCACTTCGCCTTCGCCGATGGTCAGGCTGATATCGTCCAGCACCACCTTGTCGCCGAAGCGTTTATTAAGCTGTTTTACACTGATCATAAGAGCCCTAGCGTTGCAGTGAGTGACTGAGTTTTTTCTCCAGCAGCGCCTGCAGGCGGGCGTAACCGATAATCACCAGCCAGTAAATCAGACCTACTACGAGGAAGGTTTCAAAGTAGCGCAGCGACTCCGCCGCGATCATTTTGCCTTCGGCGAACATCTCAGAGACGCCCAGCGCAAATGCCACCGAGGTATCTTTAATCAGCGAAATAAAGGTATTGCCGGTAGCGGGCAGCGCATTGAGCAGCGCCTGCGGCAGAATAATGCGGCGATAGATCTGCGGCCGGCGCATGCCGATTGAGAGCCCCGCTTCCATCTGCGTCGGATCTACCGACGCCAGGCCTGCGCGGTAGATCTCCGCCATATAGGCAGATGTCTTCAGGCTAAAGCCGATAATCGCGGCGGTGGTAGCGGACATGCCGTTTAGCGCCGGGAAGAGCTGCGGCAGGCCAAAGTAGATAATAAACAGCTGCACCAGCGACGGCATGCCGCGAAACAGCGAGATATAGAGCTCGACCAGCTTGCTCACCAGGGTCGATTTGCTGTTGCGCAGCAGCGACAGCCCAAGGCCGATCACCATGGCGCACGCCATCGACACCACCGCCAGCATCAGCGTGACCGGCAGATAGCTGAGGATTTGCGGCGAGATTTTCAGCAGGTAATTAAAATCGAAATTCATAAAAAGCCCTTAACGACGTTTGCCACCCGACGGTGGCAAACGTTGACAAGTAAACGCCGGGTTTAGTGAGACGGCTGCGCGGTGATATCTTCGCCGAAGTATTTTTCTGAGATCGCTTTCAGGCGGCCATCTTTACGCATCGCATCGACCTCTTTGTCGAACGCGGCGCGCAGCTTGTCACCCTTCTCATCTTTATGGAACGGGAAGCCGACCGACTCGATCACCAGCGGCTGACCGACAAACTTCAGCGGCAGCCCTTTCTGGTTGATCTCCGCCAGCAGAATCGGCCCGGAGTTGACGTAGCCCTGCACGCGGTTATTGATGGCGTCGTTCATCGCGCCGTCGCGGCTCTCATAGGTGCGGATCGTCACGCCGTTATCGCCGAAGGCTTTTTTCAGGTTAACCAGATGGTTGGAGCCGAGCACGCCAGCGATGGTTTTGCCGCGCAGGTCATCCAGCGTATTGATAGTGGCATTGTCTTTATTGGTCACGATCTGACTGCCGTAGTAGCTGTAGGGCGTGGAGAAGTTATATTTCGCCTGGCGCGCCGGCGTAATCGCCACCACGTTCGCCACCGTATCGAGCTTGCCGCCCTCCAGCTGGCCCATCAGGCCGCTGAAGTCAGAGGTAACCCATTCGATTTTGTAGTTCAGGTCTTTGGCGATCGCTTCAGTGACCTCAACGTCGAACCCGGTCAGCTTGCCCTCTTTTTTGAATGCGCCGGGAAAGCTCAGCCCGGTCGCGCCGACGCGGATAGTGGTGGCGTCGGAACCGCCCTGCGCCGATTTATCATTATTGTCGCAGGCGCTAAGCAGTGAGGCCGCCATTACAACGGACAGTGCGATTAACCCTTTTTTCATGGTGATCTCCCTGGTTTCTTATCTGCAGCCGCGCTTAGCGGGCTTGCAGTGTATGAATAGTTTTTTTCATGTAAACGGTGATGTGGCCTTTGCCGAGGTCTTTTTTGCTGACCTTCTCAAACCCCATCGCCTCGTAAAGCTGAATCAGCCACGGATGGCTCTCGGCGGTGCCGAGGGAATAGGCTGGCGCGCGCAGCTGATCGCGCAGTACCGCCTGCTCCAGCCAGTCGAGCATCTTCACGCCCAGCCGCTGACCGCGATAGTGAGGCGCGGTGGCGAACCAGCCGATATGCGGCAGTCCGAACGGGCCAGGCAGCGGCCCCCAGGGATAACGCAGCGTCACCGACGCCACCAGTTCACCGTCGCGGAACATGCCGTAGACGCCGTGGGCGGCGATATGACGCTGCATCTGCGCCGCATCCGCCGTGGCGGCATCAAATTTAATGCCCAGGTCGCGCGCGGAAGCGTAGGCCGCATGTACCAGCGCGTAGTAGGCCGCGGCATCCTCCGCGGTCAGCTGGCGGAAGCTGTCGCTCATGGCGATTTCTCCAGCAGGCCGGAGGCCTGCGCGGCGGCGATCACCTCATCCACCTTGCGCGTCGCCGAACCGAGGTAGTTCACCGGATCGAGCCAGCGGTTCAGCTCCTCGTCGCTGATGCTGTTGTCCATCTGCGGATGAGCGCGCAGCGTCTCTTTAAAATCGCGCTGCTGCTCCCAGGCCTGCATGGCGCAGTCGTACACCACATGGTGCGCGGTCTGCTTGCCCATTTTTTTGCCCAGTTCGAACATCACTTTTTCCGACAGCAGCAGGCCGCCCTGCATATCGAGGTTGCGGCGCATGCGCGCTTCGTTCACCGTCATGCCGCGCAGAATGGCGATAGCGTTTTGCAGCTGCGCCGAAAGGTAAATGCAGATTTCCGGCAGCGCGATCCACTCGGCGCGCCAGCTCATGGCATCGCGCTCGTGTTCAACGTGCATCGACTCATAAATCAGCGCGGCGCTTTTCAGCACCGGCGCGGTCAGGCTGGCCAGCCCTTCCAGCGCGGCGGGATTGCGCTTGTGGGGCATGGTGGTCGATCCGATCTTACCGGCGGAGAACGGCTCCTCAATCTCGTTGATTTCGGTGCGCATCAGGTTGTAAAGCTCGTTACCGATTTTGCCCAGCGTGCCGCTGATCAGTACCGCCACGGAGGCGAACTCGGAGAAGCGGTCGCGCGCCGACTGCCAGCCGATATTCGGCGTCGCCAGTCCGAGAATGTCGAGGGTGCGCTTTTCCACTTCGGGGCCAAGGGGGCCGAAGGAGGCGTAGGTGGAGATGGCGCCGTTAATATTGCCGGTAAGCGTGCGGGGTTTGATATCGTTCAGGCGCGTCAGATGGCGCAGGAACTCATCCAGCCAGACGGCGACTTTAAAGCCGAACGTGGTCGGCAACGCCTGCATACCGTGCGTGCGCCCCACCATCGGCGTATGCTGATAACGTCTGGCGACGGTCGCAAGCTCGTTTGCCATCTGTGTCGTGTCGCGCTGAATAATGGCGAACGCGTCGCGCAGCTGCAGCACGGTGGCGGTATCGACGATATCCTGCGTGGTGGCGCCATAGTGAATAAACTCGCCCGCCTCGCCGCACTGTTTTTGCAGTGCGATCAGCGTCGGCATCAGAGAGTGCTTCATCTGCGCGCCCTGCTGTGCGATGTCGTCGATATTTAGCGTCGACGGGTCGGCGCGCTCGATAATGGTTTTTGCCGCCTGCGCCGGGATGACATCGAGTTCGCCTTCCGCCTGCGCCAGCGCTACTTCGACCTTTACCTGCTGCTTCAGTCGGTTTTGTTCCGACCAGACGTCGCGCATTTCTGGTGTGCCAAAATTGTTGCCAATTAAAAGAAAATCAATAATATGTGACGCCATATTTATGTCACTTATGCTGTTTTAGAGAGCCTTAAAATAACACCTCTAAACAGACCAGGCCGATAATGGAAAGACATATGTTATAGCGGGAAGTTATAACTTTGCGGCAAAAGCCCCCTCTATCGCGGCGCTGTGCAATAGACAGCAAAACGGCCGCATCCCTTGCCAGACAAGGAAAGCACGCAGCGTTAACGGCTGGAATGTAAATAATTATCGCTTTTCTTATTGCAGTTTTGTTATATGGAACTGGCCACGCGCCACGTTTTTCAGATTTATTGCAGTTGTTTCTTTGCCCGTCATTATCCCGTCAGCGGATAATGCTCTTCCAGCGGCTCAACCCGGCAGAATAAGGCTCGCCCGTTCGTCACCAACCGTGGGCACAGGATGTTTAGTCAAAACCTGGAGAGGTATTTCTGTGGCGATTGACTGCTTTGTGACTGAAACTGAAGGTAGTGTTGGTATACGGATCCCACAGCTCGTAGAAGGGGCAAAAGGTTACTATTTGATAAAAGTATAGTAGAAAGCCCCTTATGGGGCTTTTAAGAGGCTTAAACCTGTAAAAGCTCTTGAACGAACTCAGGCTTACGTTCAATCATGCGTAGAAGCTTAAGCGCCGATCCTGATGGGCTTCTTCGGCCCTGCTCCCATGCCTGAACTAACGCTGAGCTTACGCCAATTACAGCAGCGAAATCATCTTGCTTCATGTGCGTGCTTGCACGTATAGCTTTAACGTCTGGCAGTTCGAAACGGGTAATGCGAGCTGGTTCACGCTTACCCTGATGGATTTCTACAGCCTCTTTAGCAGAAGCCATCAGATCATCGAAAAGCTCTTTACGCATTGACTTACTCCTCCTCGCCCTGAAAGCCCGCGATAACAGCTTTAAGCTGGGCCTTCTCAGCTGCAGTTAAACTATCCTTTTCACCCTTTGGATAGATGATAAGCATGTATAGCTTTCCAACAGAGTTATAGAAGTAATATATAGCCCGGACACCAGAACGCTTGCCGGTTCCCGGTCTTGACCATCGAACCTTACGACAGCCGCCTGTTCAAACTATCAGATCACCAGCTTCCGGGTTCTCAATCAAAAACGCCTGAAACTCTTTGTATTCGTCATCTGACAGAAGAGACTTAAGCTCTCTCGTAAAGATCGACGTTTCAACGAACTCATAGTATTCCATGCTTCAAATCATCCCTCTCGTTGACGGCCAGATCATACTCCTACCCGGTAGGACTTACAACACAAGTAAGATTTGCCCGTCAGATACTTGAAAAAGTCGGCGCGGGTGAACATTGTCTGGCCTGTGGCGGACATCTGCCTCTTTCACAGGAATTTGACCAGGATAGTGTGTGAGTTACTGACTATGCCTGGTCTCAGTAATGAAGTTACAGACTGGCATTTTAACGAGAGGCCCTGGCTGCCCGGCTCGCAGCAAGGCGTGCTTCTGTCTGCATTACCAGACTCATGGCTGCCGGTAAAACCGTAAGCGTCACCACCGTCGCCACAAGCAGTCCGCCGATAATGGCCAGCGCCATTGGCCCCCAGAAAATCTGACGGGAAATAGGGATCATGCCCAGAATAGCTGCGCTTGCCGTGAGAAGAATAGGACGAGCGCGGTGTGCAGCTGCGGCCCCTATCGCCGCGTTATAGTGCATCCCCGACTCCCGGTTATGGTCTGCTTCGGTAATGAGAATAACCGCGTTGCGTATAATCATGCCTGCAAGCGCAATAATGCCCAGTAAAGCGACAAAGCCCATAGGTGTTCCGGTCGGCAGCATGGCCAGCACGATCCCGGGCAAACCAAAGGGGGCCATCAGCAGGGCCAGAAGCATACGGGAAACGCGCTTTAGCTGAATCATCAGCAGCACCAGCATTCAGAGCAGCGTGACGGGTAAAATGGCAAATACCGAGCTGTTACCCTTATCAGATTCAGCGACGGCTCCGTCCTCGCTGATCGTGTAACCAGCTGGCAATTCCGCCCGCATGTGATTAATAAGCGGCTTCAGACCCGCTGAGACCGTTTCCGCGCGCATACCGGGTGCCAGATCTGTCTGTACGGTGATAAACGGCAGACGCTGGCGCCGCCAGATAACCGGATCCTCAAGCCCCCACTCTGGCGTGGCCACCTGCGCCAGCGGAATTTTTGCCCCCGACGGTGAGGTCAGTAGCATCCCGGAGAGGCTGTCAAGATTGCGCCTTTCATCCGCATTGCCCTGCAGCACGACGTCAATCAGCCGGTTTCTGTCGCGAACAGTAGTAACAAGCGATCCTGACCAGATCGTGTTCAGATAACGGGCAATCTGATCTGAAGAGAGTCCTGCTGCCCGGGCTGCGGTCTGGTTTACCTTCAGCGTAATAACCCGCTCAGGCTCGCCTGCGGTCTGATTCACCTCCCGCGTCAGGGGGGAAGCCCCTAATAAAGTTGAAAGCCGCTCAGCCAGCGCCTGAACGCGCCTGTAATCAGGCCCGCTGACGCGATAGCGCACGGGCCAGCCGACGGGCGGGCCAAGCTCAAGAGGAGAAACGCGGGTCGTGATATCGCTGAAATCCCGATCAAGCACCCTGTCGAGATAGTGCTGAAGCCTTTCGCGCGCCGCCAGGCTTCTGGCCACGACGACCAGCTGAGCGGTATTTTCATCATCAAGCAGCACGTCCATAGGCAGATAAAAGCGTATCGCCCCGGTTCCGACATAAGAGGAGTAGTGGTCAACATCACGGCTGGCTGATACCGCGCGCTCCAGCCGCTCTGTCTGGCGCAGGGTCGCTTCCTGAGAGGCATTCGCCGGCAGTGAGAGGCTGACCAGAAGTTCAGGACGATCGGAGGCCGGAAAGAACTCGCCCTGCATATATGTCGTTCCCACCCCTGCCAGCACCAGGGCCACCAGCGCAAGCCCAGTTGTCAGTAAGCGGTGCCGCAAAACCCCGGCAAGCAGGCGCTGGTAAAGCCTGCCAGGCAGCCCGGGACCGGCAGTGTGTTTCTGCAGCGTGCCTGGCAACAGCCAGCTGCCGGTCAGCGGAGAAAAAAGCACGGCCACGACCCATGAGCTGATTAGCGCGATAAGCACCACCGCAAAAAGGGTATAGCAGTATTCCCCGGCGCTTGAAGCGGCAAAGCCAACCGGAATAAAGCCCGCAATCATCACCAGCGTGCCGGTCAGCATCGGGAATGCCGTTGAAGTGAAAGCATAGGTCGCAGCACTGGCACGGGAATCCCCGGCTTCCAGACGCGCCACCATGGTTTCAACCGTTATCATCGCATCGTCAACCAGCAGGCCCAGCGCAATAATCAGCGCGCCAAGAGAGATGCGCTGCAGGCCGATACCGGCAAGATGCATACAGACAAACGTCATGGCAAGCACCAGCGGGATCGCTGCCGCCACCACCAGACCGGCACGTAGCCCGAGCGAAACGAAAGAAACGGCCAGTACAATTATTACCGCCTCCCCCAGCACATGCACAAACCCGCTGACGGCCTCCTTCACCACGGCAGACTGATCGGCAATACGGGTCATTTCAATACCGTGCGGTAGCTGTGCCGCTTCGCTGTTCATGCGCGACCGCAGCGCCTGCCCGAAATCAAGCATATTTCCGGTTGGCGCCATTGAGACGGCAAGGCCAATGGCAGGCTGGCCATTGACGCGAAAAAGCGGAGCCGGCCTGCGTATAATGCTGGCAATGTCTGTCAGAGGGATATAACGGTTGTTGACCCGAAGCGTTACCGCTCGCAGGCTCTCTTCGCTGCTGAACGCTCCGCTGACGCGCAGGGCAACAGTGTCACCGGCCGTACGGGCGATACCCGCAGGCTCAACCAGGTTCTGCGCGCGCAGCGCATCAGCGACCTGCTGTAAATCCAGCCCCATGGCGGAGAGCTGGCGTGGGGAGAAGGCAACCACCAGCTGCTCTTCCTGCTCGCCCAGCAGCTGAATTTTGCCCACGTCCGGCAGGCTCATAAGATCCCGGCGGATGCTGTCCACCCGATCCCGCAGCTCTCGCAGGGTAAAGCCGTCGGCGGTAAATCCGTAAATCGTGCCAAACGTGTCTTCAAACTCATCATTGACCGCTGGCCCCTGTACACCCTGCGGTAATGATGGAGCCACGTCCTGCATTTTCTTTCGTACCTGATACCAGATGTCAGCAACCTGCTCAGGAGGTGTGTTATCGCGAAGATTAATGAAAATAACGCAGCGCCCGGCGTGCGTCTCACTCTGGACATAGTCAAGCCAGGGGATTTCCTGCAGCTTTTTCTCCAGCGTGTCGGTGACCAGGTTGACCGTATCGCTGAGATTCGCGCCCGGCCACTGCGCAGACACCACCGCCGTTTTGATGGTAAACGCCGGGTCTTCGTTGCGGGAAAGCTGTTCATAACTGATGATGCCCGCGGTCATAATCAACAGCATGAGAAAAGCCATCAGCTGCTGTTGTTTCAGCGCCCAGGCCGAAAGATTAAATCCCTGCTTCATCCTGCGCCTCCTTTATGCCGGCCACGCGCTCACCGTCACGCAGGCTTCTGACGCCAGCCGTTACCACACGATCTCCCGGTGATATGCCCGCCCTTATAAACACCGCGTCCGCTGAATAGCCTGCAATGTGCACGGGCCGCCGGCGAACCAGATTATTAGCCGGATCCAGAACGAACACCGCGGGCTCATTTGACAGGCGCGTCAGGGCAGTAGCCGGAAGTGATATGACCGGTTCAGCCGCTGTCGCTACGGATGGAAGCGTGATGGCGACGCTGGCTCCCATCACCATGTCACTCGGCGGATGATCAAGCGTGATGCGCACTCGCCAGCTTCGCGTCTGCGGATCGGCCTGGGGGCTGATATCGCGCAGATGCGCCTGTGCAATCACAGAGGGGTTTTGAAGCAAGGCCACCTGGAAAACGGCACCGGGCTGGCGAGAGATGATGCCGGGACTGGCTACGTCAAATGCGACGTCCCTTTCATCACCGGACGCGACGGTAAAGAGGGTTTGACCGGCGCTGACCACCTGCCCCGCTGACGCGCTGATGCCTGTTACCACGCCGCTTACCGGTGCCGTAAGGGTTGTCCAGCGCAGATTTTCCTGCGCATTTTTCAGCGCCGCCTCACTGCTCTGAAGGCGTGAAAGCGCGGCCTGCCAGTCTGCGGAAGCGCTATCCAGCTGCGCCCGTGCAATAGCCCCGGACGGTATCAGAAGACGCATACGATGCAGGTTAAGCGCCGCCACTTTCTCTGCGGCCCGGCTGCTGCTGACGTCGGCCTGGGCGCTGGTTAACTGGTTCTGTGCTGTCGGACTGTCCAGAACAGCAAGCGCGTCGCCCTGTCTGAAGCGGCTGCCCACATCAGCACTGCGCATGATTATGCGACCGTCCAGCCTGAAACTCAGGGACGTTTCATCATGTGCCCGTACTTCGCCGGTCAGCGTCTGCGGCCCGGAAGCCTGGCGCGGACCGACCGTTACAAACCTGACCGGGCGCGGAGGGGAAGAATCAGGCTGTTTTTTCCCATCGCAGCCTGTAAGCATAATGGCCATCAGAACAAAACAGGGCAGCAAAGGCATCAGTGAGACAAGATGCCGCGTATCCAGCAGGTGCCTGACGCCCTGTTTAAGCAGGCCGGGGAGTTCATCAGACATGGCGCAGTTCCTCTAGTGGGTTTTGCGCCATTAAACCTCGCGATTATCAAGATTCCTGCGACGATCTATCAAGAGGGTGTCAAGACCGGCAGCAACCGTTACGCACTATCCGGACTGTCAGTTACGGTTAGCCGTTAATGTCCGCTATGAGCGAAAAGCCGACATAGGCTTAATATCAAAAATGACATTTTCTAACAGCACCTCGCCATTGTGCAGTGTGTAAAAAAGCAAGAAGAAAAACTCCGCTGGCGGCAAATCGCATTCGGTTAAACCCGCCCCGCAAGGAGTTTTACTGAATGGCGCAGCGGGGGAACCGGCGCGGCCTGCCCCCAGACTGACCGCCAGACCACTATATCTGGTAGTTCACTCAGCTGATAGAGGCACTACATATAGTATTGCGCACCGCAGCGGGCGCGGTTCGGTCTTATACCTGAAAAACCGAGTTGGACTTTGATAGCCTCACCGGTAAAGGTAAACCGGTGCTGCAGACCTTAGAACGGATCGGACCGACACCGCACAGCTATAACTTCAGCTGATAACAGGTGATGCGGACTTTAGCGCAGACAGAGAGAGGGTGAAATCGGGGCACTCTTTATTTTATAAAGTTCGGACGGGCTGTCAGAACTGAAATAACCAGCAGGATTTGCAGAGAACTGAGTGGCATAATCCCTGTTAATTTCTTTACCGCCTGCTTATGAAGCCGGTACCTCTACAGGAATCCAGAATGAAATTTTCACATCGTCATGGATATGATCCGGAGTTCATAAATAAGACATTCCGGGATGATGCACCTAAATGGGTAAGAAAGCTGTATTTTAAAAATATCTTGGAAAGGCTCGTCTATGATGCCATGTCATTAATACCGGAAAATAAACCTGTTCCTGTGTATGACCTCATTAATGAAATACTCATTATGGACGATGAGGAACCTGATGACTATTACCTGAATAATACCCCTGCGATGGAAGTCCTTCGCAACCTGGTGATGAACATACCCTGGTACCGTTTTTACGATACTGTAGAAGCGGTGGCCGAGAAGATAATTGATATAGATGATGAGGACAACTTTTCGCAGAGCAGTAAAAACGAGTCCTATTCTTTTTCAGCTTACCGCCAGAGAGTGAATGAGCTTTTCTCAGAATATAATGTCGACTGGAAAATGAATGAGTCTGGCCAGCTGGAAGGCTTTGTTGAATAAATCAGCTTCAGGACGAGTGACTCTGTAGCTGACCGGGTTTTCAGGCAATACGCACGCTTTCTGGCATACCAGCCTTCGTTATTTTATTCAGCGCACGCACCATGC
>NZ_JAKRNN010000030.1:0-39035 GCF_022346785.1 Pantoea sp. ACRSC | reverse complement strand
CGCAAAAGCCATCTGGTTGTTGACTTTATCCTTGTCGAAAATCTTGTCGATGCGGCCGTTGGCGTTTTCAGTGTCGCGGCTGAGGCCCGTCACGTCCTGTGCCTGGTGCTGAGCGTCGCGCACCGTGATCGCACCGTCCGCCACCGCCGAACGCGTGGTGCCGGAAGCGCTGCCGCTCATATTCACAAAGGTCGGTGGGAGCGCGCCGCCCGCAAACTGCTGGCCCGGTGCATTCTCGCTTTTATAGCCGCCGCTGATGCCGAAGGAGGCGCTGCTGGCACTATAGGAGGCGTGATTATCAATGCTGTCCCAGCCCAGCGTGCCGGTAGACAGGCGGTTATTCGCCGCATCCGCGGTAGAGGCGATGACCGCGCCGTTAAGCTGCGTATGGTTGCCGACAAAGATGTCATAGCCGCCGTCGCCCGCAAACAGCCCGCTCTGGTCGCCGACGCTGGCGTACTCGCTGTTTATTTTGCTTTTGCTGAGGCTTAACCCGGCCGAACCGCCCGTGCCCCAGGTGAAGCTGAAGCCGCCGCTGGCGCTCTGCTGTTTGCTCTGATAGTTATCGGTGTCTTGCAGGCTGGTGAGCGTGAGGTTATTGCCTGCGTTAACGCTGATGCTGTCGCCCAGCGCCTGGGCGCCGGAGAGCAGCATGTCGTTGCCGCTGCTGAGCGTCAGGTTATCCTTCGCGTTAACGCGGCTGTTGACGTTGGTCGTGCTGTCGCCGTTCTCACCGCCACTGGCCATATAGCCGTTGGCCTGTACGCCGAAGCCGGTTTGCTTACCGATGGCGGCATGCACCCCGGCGCTCCAGCCGGACGATTTGTTGCTGCTCTTCTGTTCGGTATGGTTGCTGGCGGCGACCAGGTTCAGGTCGTGCGCGGCCGCCAGCGTCACATCTTTGCCAGTGATACTGCTGCCTGCCAGCGTTAGATCGCCGCTGGTGCCGTTCGCGCCGGTGGCGACAACAGCGACGCTACCGCCCCCGCTGAGCGAACTGCCGCTGACGGTATTGCTGCTGTATTCCGATGAGGATTTGCTCTTGCTGGACCCGACGTTAAGCTCGATTTTAATGCCGACATCGTCTATTTTGCCATTTGCCAGCGCCAGCGCCAGCGCAGAATCTTTTGCCGCGTCTGACATCGCCCAGCCGCTTTCCAGCATCTTCACGGCGTTAAGCGCCTTCAGGCGATCGTCCCCCGCCTGGCTGGCCTCTTTCGCCTGAGAGCCCAGGCTCAGCAGCGCGTCGGTGATGGGGCTGGTGAGCTGCAGCGTCAGGCCGCTCTGCTTCTGCTCATAGCTCTGACGTCGCGTCAGCGTGTCGTTGCCTGGATCGATAGTAACCGATCCGCCAACAAGGCTGATATCCTGCTTTGCGATCACGTCGGAACCCGCTACGCGCGCATCCTGACCGGCAACCAGCGTCACGTTACCGCCGGTGCTGGCGCTCTGGCTCTGGGTAGTACCGTCCTGCTTCAGCTGCTGTTTCGAGGAGGCGCTGCCAAATGTCACGCCAATGCCGCCGCCGCTAAACATGCCGCTCTTTTTGGTTTCGCTCAGGCGATAGCTGGTCTGGGTATCGGTAGCCGCCGCGATGGTGAGATCGTTCCCGGCTTTCAGGCCCACATCGCCTGCGCCAATAACCGAGGATCCTTTCACCGTCAGGTCATTGCCCGCGATAATTGAAACGCGATCGCCGCTCAGCTGCGAAGCTTTTTCAGCGGTGGCGCTCTCTTCACTGATGGTGTGGGTGGTCTTTTTGCTGAACAGGCCTTTTTTGGTTTTTGTCTCCTCTTTGTAGGCGTAATCGCTCTCCGTGGCGGTCGTGATGTTCACATCGTGTCCGGCCTGCAGCGCCAGATCGTTGTTCGCGGTGAGGGTGCTTGCCTGGCTGGTAATATCGTTTCCAGCCACCAGCGTAGCGCTGCCGCCGCTGACAATTTCAGTGCCCTGCTGACGTACCGTTTCATTGATAACGGTTTTCTTGCTGCCGCGTTCGCTGTTGCCGGTTCGGCTCTCTTCCGCGTTCAGGTTGATATCCCGTCCGGCCTGCAGTTCGACATCGCCGTCTGCAACGATTGCTGCTACCTGGCTGGTTAGATTGCGTCCGGCTGAAATCGAAAGGTCGCCGCCGCTGGTTATGGCTGTGCGGTCAACGTCAGAAGTATGCGACTCTTTATTCCCTTTGCTGCTGTTCTGGCTGGTAGCGGCGCTGTTAAGATTTACATCGTTGCCTGCTGCCAGGGCAGTATCACCTTTGCCCGCAAGCGAACTGGCGATGATGCTCAGGTTATGTCCCGCGTTTAGCGCCAGATCACCACCAGCGGCTATCTGACTGCCGACATTGCTCACCGTTTGAGTACTGCTTTTTTCGGTCTTATACCAGCCTGCTTTTTTACCGCTCTGAGACTGACCTTCGATCTGCTGATTGCCCTTGATGGCGATATCGTTCCAGGCGTTCAGCAATAAATTGCCGCCCGCAGACAGGTTTGCTGCTGTCAGCCCGATGTTATTTCCGGCGCTCAGGCTCAGATCGTCAATTGATGTTATTGAAGCAGTCTGCCCATTGAGGGTTTCGCTAAACGATTTGGTACCTGCATCCAGGCTCCACTGCTGCGAGGTGGTAATGCTGTTGATGCTGCCATTGAGGCTCTCAAGCTCGACCTTTTTGCCCTTTATGGCTGAACTCACATTATTGATATCGCCAAGCGCGCTGAGTTGCAGGTCACCGCTTGCGCTGATAAGTCCGGCGCTGAGGTTATCAATACGGTTCAGACTGTCGACGGCCATGCCATTTTTTGCCGTCAGTGTGCTGCTATCGTTAACGATATTGCCGCTGGATAAGGTGACATTGTTGCCTGCAATCACGCTGCCGTTATTCATTTCGGCATCTTTAGATGACAGATAAACTTTCGGCACCATTACCGTCTGGCCATTAATTGTCGTCGCTTCCCACCAGATAATGCTTTTATCCAGCGCAGCCACCTGATCGGCGCTTAGCGATACGCCGAACTGTAGCCCCAGCGACTGCTGTGCGGCCGCGGCGTTATCCATCAGATAGCGCATTTGGTCCAGATCCGAGCCAATGCCGTGCAGATAACGACTGCCCGTCTGATTCAGAACTGTATTGCTGACGTATCGCGTATCAAAAGCCGCGTCGCCAAGAAAGCGGTAATCGCTATCTGGTTTGAGGTCCAGCCGGTTAAGCAGATATGACGATCCAAGGAAGGTATTGACGTCGGTATATTGCTGACGGGTTTCCGTCTGCGCGCTGCCGGGATGTTTGCCTAATAGCGTATTGAGATCGCCAAAGAGATTGCTGTCGAGTTGCCCCAGCCCGTTCAGTTTGGGGTTGATGGTGATCAAATAGGGGCTGTCATTGTTACCCGCAACGAAGTAACCATTGTTGCTGACTGGCAGAGGATAAGCGCTGGTATCAACTTCTGTGGGTATATTGTGCAGCAAAGAAGTGGGTGTAAGGTTGCCTTTTACCAGGTTACCCGCCTGACCCAATGCAGCCAGGCCCTGATGTGCGGCTGACAGTTGCGTCAGAGACGCTTCGTCCGGTTTTGTCCCATCCAGCGCCACGCCACCATTTACCTGCTGTAACGCATTCTGTAGCTGATCCCGCCATGCAGGCGAGTTTACGGCAACCTGGCTGCTGGCTGCTGGCTGCTAAGGTTTGGCGCTGCGTCGTGCCTGTCTGGTTCAGTGCGGCTAACCCAGCGACGGCAGGTGCGGTCAGGGTATTGCCGTTCCACCCGGCATTAGCAGTGGTGGATGTATTGCTAATGTCACCACTAAAGCTGGCGCTGACGTTGCCGCCAGCCTGAATCACTGAACGATAAAGTTCGCCGGGTGTGAAATTAGTTTCATGGTCGGTAAGGCTATAGACAATATAATTGCTTTCGGCGTTAGGTAATCTTGAACCCGCAGGCAAGCCTGTAGCAGGTGACTTCCCTTTCCATTGGTACACCAGATAGTCGTTTTGTGTTCCTGCCTGCCAGGACTGGTTGTTCAGTTGGTTTCCTGACAAAGTAATATTGCGTTGCGCCAGGATGTTGCTGGCCTGATTATCCAGACTCCCTGCCTGAGCATTGATATTACGCCCGGACGCAATACGACCTGCGCCGCCATTACTGATAACATCAACGGTTGAGCTGGTTAAGGCAAATTTCTGCGTGGCCACTTCCGCTAGCGGCGCATAGTAATATTTTGTTGAGGTGTGAACAGAGCAACCACCGTCGGCACCAGCGCAGCCACCGCCGCTTTCGGTATAAGTGGTGATTGAGTACGAACCATAAGATCCTGCCGGCAAATCGTTAATACTGATTTTAATGGTTGCATCGCCCACGCCCGCCCGCGTTGGCGCAGTAGTGTCAGTCTGCTTAACCTGCAGCCCATCCCGCGTATTCAGCAGATGCCCGGTCTTAATATTGATATCGCCATTCTGCGACTCAATAGTGCCCGACGTATTGATCACCTCACCATTCGCACTCCCCGCCGCATCGCCCTGCATCCACAGGCTGTTGCCCGCCAGCATATCCCCGCGCTGGTTGCGGATGCTGTTCGCGTAGAGCGCCAGGTTTTGCCCGGCATAGAGCAGCGCAGCGTTGACGATGCTGCCCGGTGAGCTAAGAGTCAGACTGCCCAGCGTCCCGGTAAAACCATCGACAGCGATGTCGCTGCGGCTGTTCAGGCTGACGTTGCCGCCGCCCTGTAAGGTGCCGCTGCTGTTCAGGGCGATGCGGTTGCCGCTCAGGCTGCTGTCGCCGCTCCCGGTGGTGATCTGGCCGTTATTGGTCAAATCGCCGCCCGCGCTCAGCGTCAGCGCCTGGCCCTGCAGGGTGCTCTGATTATCGATCGCGCCGTTGCTGCTGATGCTGAGCCGGTTGCCCGCCGCCAGCGTGTTGCGGACGGTGAAGCCGTTAATCAGGTTCAGGGCGGCGTCGCCGAGCGCCACCACCTGACCCAGCTGGTCGAAGCCGCCGCTCTCCAGCAGCAGGTTGCCGCCGCTGAAGAGTCTGCCGCTCGCCTGCTGCGTCACCTGCGACGCCTTCACGTTAAGCTGACTGACGCCCAGCAGCGTTCCATTGTTGGTGAGCTGCGCATAGTTCACCGTCAGGCTGCCGCCCTGCGCGGTACCCTGGTTTTGCAGCTGCGCGCCTGTCAGCGTGCCCTGCCCGTCGGCCAGCAGCGTGCCGCTGTTGCTGGCGTTTGCCGCATTCAGCGTCAGCTGCGTCGCCTGCAGCCAGCCGCTGTTGGTCAGCTGCGGCGCGTTCAGCGTCAGCTCACCGGCCGACAGTACTCTGCCGGTATTGGTTGCCGAACTGTTGGCGGTGAGGCGGCTGTTCGCCCCCTGAATCAGGCCGTAGTTATAGAGCTCCGGCGTGGTAAGCGTCAGTCCGCTCTGGCTGAGCAGCGTACCGCTGCCCTCGTTGGTTACGCGGCCGCTGGCGGTGAGCAGCAGGTTGCTCTCGCCCTGCAGGCGCCCGCTGTTGGCGACGGTGCCGGTGGTCATGGCCAGATCCGCCCCCTGCACCCGTCCGGCGTTATTAACGGCGGCGGCCTGCAGCTCCAGCCGGCCGCCGCTCAGCAGCGAGCCGTTCTGCTGCTGCGTCAGCGTATTGCCAAGCAGGGTCGTTAGCCCGTTAACGCCAGAAATCTCTCCGCCGTTATCTAAGGTGGTGCCGTTCAGCGTCAGGTTTTTCGCTATCCACTGTCCCTGATTGCTGAGGCTGAGCGCGCTGAGCGCGGCGGTGCCGTTGGCGGTAATTTTACTGCCTGCCGAGGATGAGAGCCGGTCGCGCAGGTTGAGCTGCATGGCGTCGGCGCTCTGGATCGCGCCGCCGTTGGCGAGACTTGCGGCGTTCAGCAGGATCTGCTGTCCCTGCCACGTTCCGTTATTGGTGACGGTATCGCCGGTGATGCTCAGCGTGCCCTGCGTCAGCAGCTGTCCGCCGGGATTGTTGATCAGGACGCGCGCTGGCTGAGCCTGTACCGCCAGCAGGCGCAGGGCGCGAACCGCTGCGGCCGGGCCCAGCGTCAGCGACTGCAGGCCGATCAGGCTGCCCTGATTGGTGACGCTGGCGGGCGTAACAGTCAGCGTCTCGCCCTGCACGGTGCCGCCGTTGTTAAGCACACCACCCCGCAGCGTCATCGCTTTTTCTGCCAGCAGCGAGCCGCTGTTCTCTGCATCCTGCGCGGTAATCAGCGACGTACCCTGCGACATCACCGCGCCGCCGTTGCGCAGCGCGCCGCTGATCGACGCCGTAAGATTGCCGCTGCTCAGCAGCGAGCCCTGATGCTGCCAGCTCTCAGCATCGATCTGCACGCGGTTGCCCTGCAGCGTGCCGTCGCTGTTCAGATCGCGCGCACTGAGCAGCAGATCGCCGCCGCTCAGGGCCTTACCGGACGATATCTGCGTGACGGCGTTCGTCGCCTGCGCGTCCAGCAGCGTGCTGCCCTGCCACAGTCCGCTGTTGCTGAGCGTATCGCCGCGCAGCAACAGGCTATCCGCCATCAGTCTGCCGCGGTTGTCCAGACGGCCCGCCGTCAGGCTGGCGCTGCCTTTTGTTACCATCGTACCGCTGTTGTCGAGCAGCCCGGCCGTGGTGCCGGTCAGCGTCGCAATGCCGTTCACCGTGCCGCTGTTGGTCAGCTCGCCGAACTGATAGTGCAGATCGCTGCCCTGCATCGCGCCAGCATTGCTGCCGCTGGTTGCCTGCAGGCCGAGATCGCCGCCGCTCAGTAAGGTGCCCGCGCTCAGGTTGTTGAGCTGACCAAAACCGGCCGACAGCGCCGCGTCGCCCTGCATAAGACCGCGATTCGCTAAGCGGTCGCCCGTCGCCGTGAGCTGCTGCGCAGCCAGGGTACCGGCGTTATCCAGCGTCGCGGCCTGCAGCGTTGCCTGCTGGCGCGCCAGCAGCACCCCGGCATCGCCGTTGCTCAGCGTGCCGGTCAGTCGGGTAGTGACGTTGTCCGCCGTGACCCGTCCGCTGTTGCTGAAGTCGCGTCCGTTTAAGTCGAAGTCGCCAGAAATCTGCAGCAGTCCGGCGTTGGTCAGCGTCGCCGGCGAGAGCGACAGCGAAGAGCCGCTGATAAGCTGGCCGCCGACCGCATTGGCAATAGTCGCGCCGCTGAGGGTAAGCGCGCTGTTGCCCTGCAGCAGTCCTGCGTTAAAGAGATTCGCTGTTGTGACATGAAGCTGGTCCGCCGCCAGCGTACCGGCGTTGCGCGTCTCGCCGCTTGTCAGGTCAACACGCTTTTCGCTCAGCAGCGTGCCGCCGTTATCCAGCAGGCCGTTGACCTCTGCGCTGAGCTGCGAGGCAGCGCGCGCGCTGCCTGGGTTCTGCCAGCTGTTTACCCGCAGATCGATCCGATCACCCTGCAGGCTGCCCTGGTTAGTAAGATTATCTCCCTGCACCGCCAGCGTTCCGCCGCTGAGAAGCTGACCGCTCGTCTGGTTGCTGAGCTGGTTGCCCTGGAGCGTCAGCGCGTCCGCGCCCTGCATCAGCCCGCTGTTTACCAGATCGCTCTGCAAGGTCAGCACCTGCGCCAGCAGCCAGCCGCTGTTGTCTGTTTTGCCCGCCTGCAGCTGCACGCCCTGCTGCCCCAGGATTTTGCCGCTGTTATTCAGGCTGTCAGCCTTAAGCTGTGCGTCGCCGACGCTGAGCGCGTTGCCACGGTTTTGCCAGTCGGCGGCCGTCAGGTTCAGCTGCTGGCCCTGCATCAGGCCGCTGTTTTCAAGCTGGCCAGCATTCAGCTTCAGCTCGCCGCCGCTCAGCAGGGTGCCGCTGTTGGTGAGCCGCTGATCTGCCGCGAGCAGCGCCTGTTTGCCCTGCAGGGTGCCGCTGTTTATCAGGGTTGCGCCGTCGATATTCAGCTGGCTGGCGGCGATCTCTCCGCCGTTGGTCAGGCTGGCGTTATTGAGCTGCAGGGCGTTATCCGCCAGCAGCCGCGCGCCCTGCTGGTTGCTGAAGCTGTCGTTATTAGCAACGATATCCGCCGCGTTGATCTCGCCGCCGTTGGTCAGGCTGGCACCGGCCAGCGTCAGGGTGCTGCCGCTGGTGATAAGGCCCAGGTTGTTTAGCTCGGGCAGATTGAGGCCAAAGCTGTTCTCCGAGCTGACCGTGCCTTGCGCCAGGTTAGTGAGGCGTTGTCCCTTCAGGCTGAGCGCACGGGTGCCCTGAATCAGCCCGTTATTGTCGGTTTCCCCGCTGCTGAGCCGCAGCGCCTGCTGGCTGAGAAGAGTGCCGCTGTTGTTGAGGTGATCCAGCGTAAGCGACGCATCTCCCAGGCTCAGCACCTTGCCGCTGTTCAGCCCGCTGCTTGCCGTGATGGTTAACTGCTGCCCCTGCAGCGCGCCTGCGTTACTGAGCGCGTCGGCCTTGAGGGTTAGCTGCCCGTCGCTCAGCAGCGTTCCGCGGTTGTCGAGCTGCTGGCCCTGCGTCTCCAGCGTCTGCTTCGCCTGCAGCGTCCCGCTGTTGCTTACCTTGCCGCTGTTAATGGCCAGCTGTTCGGCGGCAATTTTTCCGCTGTTGTCCAGGGTGTCGTTGTTCAGCTGCAGGCGGTGCTCCGCCAGCAGCGAGCCACCCCCGTTGACGATCGTCTCATTGCGCGCCGTCAGGTTCGCGGCGTTAATTTCTCCGCTGTTGGTCAGGCTGCGGCCGCCCAGCGTCAGCGTTGCGCCGCTGCTGATAAGCCCGCCGTTATCCAGATTCTGGAAAAAGAGCGAGAAGCCGTTATTTGAGCTGAGGGTGCCGCCCGCCAGGTTGTTGAGCTGACCGCCGCTGAAGCTGAGCGCATCCGCGCCCTGCAGCAGGCCGCTGTTGTCGGTTTGCACGCTGTCGAGTGTCAGCGCGGGTGCGGAGAGCACGCCCTGGTTGAGCAGATAATCGCTGCGCACCGCAAGGCTGCCGCTGCCGGCGAGGGTCGCGCCGCTGTGGTTGGTTAAGGTGCCCGCGCTGAGCGTGGTCGCGGCCGCGGCAAGCGAACCGCGGTTATCGAGCTGCTGCGCGGTGGCAGAGAGCGTTTTGCCAGCGGTAAATTGCCCGGCATGGCTCAGCTGCTTAGCCGCCTGCAGCTGAATCGTCTCCCCCGCATTTCCCCGGCTGGCCTGGTCTGCCGACAGCGTGCCGCCGCTTAGGCGAATATCCCGCCCCGCCGTGAGATTTGCGCCTTGCGTGGTGAGATTGCCGCTGGCCGACACGGTGATGTCGGCATCGCTCACCAGCGCACCCGGCCCGATGGCGACATCCTGCTGCGCGTTAACGGCAATCTGCCCGGCCGCTTTGTTATCGCCGCCTAGCGCGACCGACGCACCTTTTGCCGTCAGCGCTCCGCTGCTCAGGCTGGTATTCAGCGTCAGCTGTCCGCTGCTGTCGAGCTGGATATCGCCCTGTTTCGCCACCAGGTTGCCGAGGTTAACGCCTACACCCTTTTCACTTGAGACAAGGCGAATGCGGTTGGCGTACATGCCGCCCAGCGCGCCGGTATCCACCGCCACCGACGGCGCGGCCCCTTCGCCGGCGATCGGCGTGACCGAGCCATCTGCACCGACGCGGTTCGCGCCCAGCGTCACCGAGAGATCTTTCGCATGGATACCAGCATTGATTTCCGTGGCGCGCGCGACGATCGACACCGCATCCGCGCTGCTGCCGTCCAGCCCCTTGCCCTCGACGATCACCGCGCCTTTGCTCACTTCCAGCGCGGCGAGGTTGCCGTTCGCATCCAGCTGCGGCCTGCCGGTGGTAAGCGTGACGTTCGGCGTGTTAATAAAGCCGCAGCCGTTGCAGGTAATGCCGTACGGGTTGGCGACCATCACGCTGGCGGCTTTGCCCGCCACTTCGGTGTAGCCCTGCAGCCGGGAGCGGTTGGCGCCTGTCACTTCGTTGATGATCGCCCGCGCTTCCTGCCCGGCTTTCAGGTTGGGGTTGTTCTGGATCAGGCCGCCCAGCTGCGTCTGATTAAGCTGGCCGGTGGCATTATTGAGGATCAGCCCTTCCTGTCCGACGTTGTACTGCTGGTACTGGTTATGCGAAACGCCTGCGCCGTTGGGCGTGGCGATATTGACCACCGGCACGCCGTTGCCCGCGGCATCCAACTGCGTGCCGCGGGTGACCGGAGTAATCTGCGCCGCCGCCGCGGGCAGCATCGGCTGCACGGCCACCAGATAACAGATAAGGTAGCTCAGCGCGCGGCGGGCAAGGGAAACAGGTTGACGATCGTCCATAATCTTTGCCTCTTAGAAAACCAGCCCGACGCGGGCGTAAATGCTGACGCGATCCGGCTGCAGATAGCCAGGATAGCTGAGGGGAATGCCGAGGGTGTACTGGGTGTAAAAATAGCGGCCGCGCGTGCCGAGTCCGATGGCGCTGCCCCACAGCGTGCCGGTCGCTTCCCGGTTCTGCGCGTCGCTTTTCAGCCAGCCGCCGTCCACCGCGGCCAGCGCGCTCACCTCGCCCATGACCGGCAGCGTGAACAGGCGGTAGCTGAGTTCGTTACGCAGGTAGCCGCCGACGTCGCCGGAGAGATACTGCTCTTTAAAGCCGCGCACCGAGCTTTCGCCACCGAGCGTCAGGCGCTCGCTGCCGTAAAGCCGATCGGGCGACCACTGGCCATAGAGGCTGCTGAGCCACCAGAGATCCTTTGCGAGGGGGCGCTGGAAGCTGCCGCCCAGGCTCCACTTGCGGAACTGCGCCTTGGGCAGTTGGTCGCTTTTGCCCGCGTCGCTTTCGGCATTAAACCAGGGCATGCCGCGGCTGAAGGTCGGGTTCAGCGTGGCCACCCCGCCGAACATTTTTTGCGTGTGGTTGAGCCCCAGCTGCAGGCTGGTGATTTTGCGGCTGCTGCCAGCGAGCAGCGTATGGTTGAGGAAGTTATGGCTGGTGTAGTGGTTCAGGCCGAGCTGCGCGCCGGTTTTGATATCGCCGTTGCGGAACAGCACCCACGAGCCATTCAGGCGGTGCGCAACGTTGTCGCCGTTGCTCAGCCAGGTAAAGCCGTTGTTGACGAAGCTGCTGTGATAGCTGCTCCAGCTGTAGCTGTAGTCGAGCAGTCCGTAGCCGTACGGCACGCTGACGCCCCCCTGCAGGTTCTGCGCGTCGCGCCAGTCGCTAAAGGCGCTGCTGCGTCCGCCGCTGATAAACCAGCGGTCCGCCAGCCCGAGCAGGTTATTGCCGGTGAGCGAAGCGCTGAGCTGGCCGACGCCGGTGCTTTTCTGCCCGCTGTTGTCAACGCCCACAGCGGCGCTCAGGGGAAATTCCGGCTTCGCGGTGAGATTAACCACGGAATAGCCCGCTTTGGGTGACGGCTGAATATCGATCTGCACCGGCGTGCTGCGCACCCGGTTAATTTGCTCCATACCCTGCTCAATATCACGCAGGTTGAGGATGTTGCCTTCCAGTCCGGGAAAAGCCATCGCCAGGACGCGCGGATGCTCGCCCTCAAGCCGAATTTCATCCAGCCTCCCCTCCAGCACCGGAATAATCAGCTCGCCGCTGGATAAATCCTGTTCGGTCAGGAACGCCCTGCTGGTAATATAGCCGCGCTGCATATACCAGTCGGAAATGCCATGCACCAGCGCGTTAATTTCCGATAAGTTAAGGCAGCGATGAATATAGGGCGCGGTAATTCTTTCCCGCTGGCGCGCAGAGAGCAGCGAGGCGTTGCGAATATCGATGGCGTGAACCGGAAAACAGGGGCCGGTTTGCGAGGAGGCCGCAGCGGGCGCGCGTTCAGTCGACACGGCGTTCCAGAGGGCATCGCGCTGCTGCCGATCCTGATTCAGCCGCTGCTGCTGCTGATTTTGAATATAATCGCGGTCGGCAGGATTTAACGGCGCCGCAATAGCTGAAGTTGCAAATAAGCTGACGCACAGCGCCAGTAACATCCCTGATTTAGCCATTATTAAAAACTTAAGTTAAGTTAATTATAATCGTCTTCCCTTCCCTGCGACACAGAATATTACCAAAACAATGGGAAAGTTCCGGTTAAATGCAGAAAAAAGCAATTTCCCGCTGATTTAATACAGCAAGGCGTTAAATGATTAATTAACTCAAATTAAAAGCATTAAAGATGGCGCTGACTATTAACGCATAAATAATCTGGCGGCAGGCTGATATTACTGATTAACGTTATTCGCGCTGTTAATTAGATCGTAAACGTAACTGATAAATAATGCAGGCGTCGCTACAGCGCCTTATACAGAAGAGTGGCTCTCCCCTCGGTCTGAAATCAGCCCGCGACGGTATCGACGCCCCTTTTACCACAGCGGCTAAAGGGGATCTTTACCGTTTTGCCCGGCATCGAAGGGCTGCAGCGCCGCTTTCAGCGCCTTTAACAGCAGCGTCGTTCGGTAAGGCATATACTGTCGGGTCGGCAGCAGCGCCCAGACCGCCAGCGCGTGTCGACTGGCATCCGCCAGCGCAATTTCCACCAGCTCTCCCCGATGCAGCTCGTCACGAACATCAAGAAAGGTCAGCTGCGCGATGCCGATACCGGCCACGCACATCTCCCGCACCCCCTCGACGCTGCTGCAGCTGAAGCGTGCGGCGATCGGGCAGTTCACCACCTGGCCGTGCTGCTCGAACATCCAGTGCGCCACCCCGGATATTTTCAGGCAGCGATGCTGCTGCAGATCGCTGAGGCTGGCCGGCTGGCCATAGCGCGCCAGATAGCCGGGCGCGGCGCAGAGTATCCGCGGATTATCGGCGAGCCGGTGGGCGATCAGCGTTGAGTCCTTCAGCGGCGCCAGCCGCAGCGCCATGTCATAGCCCTGCCCGACGATATCGACCAGGCTGTCGCTCAGGTTGAGATCGACCTGCAGCGCGGGGTTCGCCTCCATTATTGCAGGGAGCAGCGGCAGAAGATGACGCTTGCCGAATTCCGACGCCGCGGTAACGCGCAGCAGCCCGCTGGCGCCCTGCGCTGCGGAGGTAAACAGACTCCTGGCGGTTTCTTCCGCCTCCAGCATCAGGCGCGCATAGGGCAGAAACGCCTCCCCTTCGCTGGTTAACGACACCGCGCGCGTGGTGCGCTGAAACAGGCGCACCCCCAGCTCGCTCTCCAGCTGCGCTAACCGTCGGGAGATGGTCATCGCCGTTGCGTTAATGCGCCTGGCCGTCTCGGTAAGATTGCCGGTGTCGGCAATGCTGCAGAAAATCTCAACGTTTTTTAAGTCCATTGTAACGATATCCGTTATACAGCTTGTCGATTTTGGCGATTATTCGCCGCAGGAGGCTGCATTACAATAGTTTAATCAGATAATGATTCAGGGGATGCTGCACTATGACTAAACGACTTTTCACTGCCGCCACCATCAAGGGCACGCACTTTACCAACCGCGCCATGGTGGCGCCGATGACCCGCATCTCCGCCTCGGAAGCTGGCGTGCCGGGCGAGCTGATGCAGCGCTACTACGCCAGCTTTGCGCGCGGCGGCTTCGGCGGCGTGATTTCAGAGGGGCTCTATGTCGACCAGGCCTGGTCGCAGACCTACGCTTTTCAGCCCGGTATTGTAACCGATGAGCAGGTAGAGGGCTGGCGCAAGGTGGTTGATGCCGTGAAAAGCCAGGGTGCCGTCTTTATCGCGCAGCTGATCCATGGCGGCGCGCTGTCGCAGGCCAATATCTATCGCCGCTCCACCGTCGCTCCTTCGGCAGTGCAGCCGGTCGGCCAGCAGCTCGGCTTCTACCACGGTCAGGGCGATTATGCGCTGCCGGAGGCGATGAGCGAGGCGCAGATCCAGCAGGCGATTGACGCCTTTGCCGCCAGCGCGGCGCGTGCGATCAACGCGGCGGGTTTTGACGGCGTCGAGATCCATTCAGCCAATGGCTATCTGCTCGATCAGTTTCTGACCGACTACACCAATCAGCGCACCGACCGCTGGGGCGGCGATATCGAAGCGCGCCTCAGCCTGACGCTGGCGGTGATTAAGGCGGTGCGGGCGCAAATCGGGCCTGATGCCATGCTGGGCGTGCGCATCTCTCAGGGCAAGGTCAACGATTTCCATCACAAGTGGAAAGAAGGCAAAGCGGGCGCGGCGAAAGTGTTTGCTCTGCTGCAGGAGGCGGGCGTGGATTATATCCACGTAACGGAATATCAGGCGTGGAAACCCGCCTTTAGCGACGGCGAACAGACCTTTGCCGCTATCGCCCGCGAGGCGGCGCCGGATACCGTGCTTATTGTTAACGGCGGTCTCGATACCGGTGAACTGGCAGAAGCGCAGCTTGAACAGGGTGCCGATTTTGTGGCGATCGGCAAGGCGGCGCTGGCCAATCACGACTGGCCGACGCGCGTCGCGGAAAACGCACCGCTGCACGCGCTGCCGGAGAATGTGCTGTCGCCGGTGGCCAATATCAAACAGAGCGAAATTTAATCTTCGTTAGCTTGCCGGGCCGATGCTCTAACGCAGGCCCGGCGGTAAAGCGCCGTTATCGCGGCTAAAGCGCAATAACCATATCGATGCAGCGCAGCTCTGCCTGAGCAAGCCTGGAGGGGTAGAGATTTTCCTGCACAAAGCGAAAGCCGTGGCGCTCATAAAACCTTTGTGCATTAGGGGTAGAGGCGAGCGTTAGCCGGGTAAAGCCCCGCTGGCGCGCCTCGTCTTTAATCGCCTCGATAATCTTGCTGGCTAACCCTTTGCCAGCGTAATCGGGCAAGGTAAAAATTGCCTCGACGCTGCCGGAAGTGAGATCAAGAAAGCCGGTTGCGACCGGCCTGGTATCTGGCCCTTCAGCAACAAAGAAGGGGTTCGCTCTGATAACGTCCCGGTAACTTTCCGGCATCGCCTCTGGCGTCCATGCCTGAAGGATCGCCGGCTCATAGCTGGTGCGGCAGCCGTCACGGATAGCCAGATTCCTGACGAGCCAGCACTGTTCCGCTTCGTCAGGTCGCGCACGCCTTACTCTCATCACTTTTCCCTTGTCGCTTTCTTTGTGGGTTGGTTATCTCGCCCGTCGGTGCCGCGCCGCATCAGCGCTCGCCCCAGCGCATATGCTGAATCACGACCCGATAGCCATCGCCATCTTTAAATGTCACGCCCCTTCTCTCCCAGTAGGGATTGAACGATTCCACTCGGACAAAGCCAGCCCGATCCATCTTTGCGCAGCGCATCTCCCAGCTCTGCTGGTCAGGCACGTAGAGAACCAGCAGATCTTCGGCCGACGGAGAGGGCGTAACCGGATGAAAGTGACACTGGGTGAATTCAAGATGCCAGGGCAAATCATCGCGCCCTAACATACAGCCGCTGAAACCACCGTGATCGCGAAATTCGCCGATGATCTGCAGATCCAGTCCGCTGACGTAGATCTGAGCGCTATCGCTCAGCAGGCTCACCGGCCTGGCGATACGCATATGCTGAAATTCCATAGCCACCTCTCTTTATGCTCCTGACAGATCGCTGCCGTCTGTAATATGCACCACTCGCCAGCAAGGAAAAACCATCTTTGAAGGATTTATTCACGCAGGAATAGCGCCTTACGGCGATAGAGGCGCGATCTGGCTGCGCCGGATGGGCGTGGTTACGCGATTAACCGCGGCCATCCTGTGGCGGAAGAGCCACCTGACGAACTGAGCGCCGCGCTGCTACGCTTTCTTCGCTGGTTGCGCGGCGTCATCTGGCTCGCCTCAGAGACTCTCCTGCCCGCCAGCGTCATCTTTCGCCTTTAGCGACAGATTGCCGTCAGGCACTCGCGGCAGGGTTTTGAATTAACCTTTCGGTGTTTCGCTGTCATCAGGGCATCGCGCGGATGATAAAAGGTGCCGATAAACATGCGGAGCGGTATCGCGGGCAGCCTGTTACAGGCTTTGGTATGCAGAACAAAGCAGCCTGTGGCGTCGCATTCCAGGGTGAGGTAATAAAAGCTGTTTGTCATGATGGCCGGTTAAAAAAAGCTGTCGTCAATACAATATTCAATATCCTGAAACAGATTGATACATCAGCCAAACCTATCGCTGGGAAAGGCTTGTCCTATCAACTCAATCCAGCATATTTTGCTATCAGTTTTACGTAAAACATTATAAACCCAGGCAATGCCACCCATCCCTGCCTGAATATTCGATTTTATCGTCACTATTAACCTGACCTTAAGATGAAAATAAATATCTGCTGGCGCCTGCGGCCTGGACTCTCTCGCACTCTTTTTACGCAGCGATGCGCGTTTTCGGTGCAAAAGCAAAAGGTGACGCCGGTTTTTAAGCCTGTTTCCCCGCTTTCAACTCATTATGAGCTGGCACAACTCTTGCAGCTTGTATGTACAAGTTAATCCCCTGCTGCATTTAACAAAATTTTATCAAGTGATGCTCACAAACCGAGCAGATCAACGGTGTATCGGCACAGATTTACTTGTATATACATGAAATGTCATTTCACCCTTTTCACCACCAGATGGTCTATATCGATTACTGACCAGGAGAAGCCGCATGACGCAACGCGCCCCTATTCGCCGTTTTTGCCTCACCACCCTTTTCGCCACGCTGCTGCTGACCGGCGCGGCCGCGCAGGCGAAAGAGTGGAAATCGATCACCATAGCAACTGAAGGAAGCTATGAACCCTGGAACCTGACGCTGCCGGGCGGCAAGCTGGGCGGCTTTGAGCCTGAGCTGATGGAGGATCTCTGCAAGCGCATGGGCACGCAGTGCAAGCTGGTGGTGCAGAACTGGGACGGCATGATCGCCGGGCTGAATGCCGGCAAATATGATGTGATCATGGATGCGATTTTCATTACGCCGGATCGTAAAAAAGTGGTCAACTTCACCACGCCCTACGCCTCAACGCCCGCCACCTTTATTACCAGTAAAGAGAACCCGCTGCTGCCGGCCGACAGCAACATTATTAAGCTGCACGATGACGAGGCGGCGATCAACGCGGCGATCGCCCCGCTCAAGGCGGCGCTGAAAGGCAAAACCATCGGCATCGCCTCCGGCACCGTCTACACCCCCTTTATCGACAAATATTTTAAAGGCGACACCGAGGTGCGCGAATACACCTCATCGGCGGACGCCATTCTCGATCTGCAATCGGGCCGCATCGACGCGGTATTTGACGACGTCACCTTTGCCCAGTCGATGCTGGCGCGCAAAGAGAACGCCGGTCTGACCTTCAGCGGCCCGCAGCTGGGCGGGCCGATCTGGGGTGAAGGCGAAGCGATGGGCGTGCGCATGGCGGATAACGACCTTAAAGCCAAACTCGACGAGGCGATTCATGCGGCGCTGGCCGACGGCACGGTGAAAAAGCTGAGCGAAAAGTGGTTTAAAACCGACGTAACCCCGTAAGAGAGGTAAAAGATGATGAGCCTGCTGAGTTTTGGCGCGGACGGCTGGGGCCGTCTGATCCTGAGCGCCGCCTGCACCACGCTGCTGCTGTCGCTGGCGGCGCTAATTATCGGGGCCGTCGTCGGCTCCGGCGTGGCGGCCGCCCGGCTCTCCTCTCAGCGCTGGCTGCGCTGGCTGGGCGAGAGCTATTCGGTGGTGTTTCGCGGTATCCCCGAACTGCTGGTGATCTACCTGTTTTATTTCGGCGGATCCGGCCTGATTACCCTGGTGGGCCAGCTGTTCGGCGCGGACGGCTTTATCGAGGCGCCGCCGTTCCTGATTGGCGCGCTGGCGATCGGGCTCATCTCTGGCTCCTATCAGGGGGAGGTCTATCGCGCGGCGCGTCTGGCGCTGGCCAATGGCGAAGTGGAAGCGGCGGTGGCGATCGGCATGCCGCGCTGGCGCATCGCCCAGCGCATTCTGTTGCCGCAGGTGATGCGCTACGCGCTGCCCGGCATGTCGAACGTCTGGCAGATGAGCCTCAAGGATTCGGCGCTGGTCTCGGTGACCGGCATTGTCGAACTGATGCGCGCCAGCCAGGTCGCCGCCGGCTCCACCCGCGACTACTTCACCTTCTATCTGGTCGGCGGCGCCTGCTATCTGGCGCTGACGCTGCTCTCTAATCAGGCGTTTCGTCGGGCGGAGTCGCGCCTCGGACGGGCGTGGCAGAGCCGCACCGCGGCGCAGCATTAAGGAGCAGCAGCATGATTGACGTCGCCTTTCTCACCGACACCTTTCTTAAGCTGAGCGCCGCCCTGCCGGTGACCCTCGGCCTGTTTATCAGCGCCTTTCTGTGCGGTGGCGCGCTGGCAATCGGCATCCTGGCGCTGCGCATGAGCCGCTGGCGGCTGCTGAGCGCCTTCGCGCGCAGCTACATTCTGGTGTTCCGCGGCTCGCCGCTAATGATCCAGCTGTTTCTGATCTACTACGGGCTTGGGCAGTTCGGCGTGATCCGCCACAGCATCGTCTGGCCGCTCCTGCGTGAACCCTTTGTTTGCGCGGTGCTGGCGCTGTCGCTCTGCACCGCGGCCTATACCGCGGAGATCCTGCGCGGGGCGCTGCTCGCCGTGCCCGCCGGACAGGTTGAGGCTGGTCTCGCCTGCGGCATGTCGCGCTGGCTGCTGCTGCGCCGCATTATCGCGCCGGTAATGCTGCGCTATGCGCTGCCCGCCTACTCTACCGAGGCGATTCTGCTGGTGAAGTCCACCGCCCTGGCCAGCCTCGTTACCGTCTGGGACGTTACCGGCGTCGCGCAGCAGATCATCCAGCGCACCTACCGCACCATGGAGGTGTTTCTCTGCGCCGCCGTTATCTACCTGCTGCTTAATTTTATTATCGTCCAGCTCTACGCGCTGCTGGAACGTCGTCTGACCCCGGTGCACCGCACGGCAAAAAAGCCGTTGTCCGCCGCTAAACCGCTTGTCGGAGAATAATATGCATTCCACCTCCCCCGTTACCCTGTCCGCCACGGATATTCATAAATCCTTCGGCGCGATGGAAGTGCTGAAAGGTATTTCGCTGCAGGCGCATAAAGGCGATGTGATTTCGATTCTTGGCGCCAGCGGCTCGGGTAAAAGTACCCTGCTGCGCTGTATCAACCTGCTGGAAACGCCCGATGCCGGCGTGGTCAGCGTCGGCGGCGAAACCATCGAGATGAAGCGCCACGCGCGCGGTCATCAGCTGGCGGCCAACCCCCGGCAGATTGAGCGCCTGCGCGCCCGACTCGGCATGGTGTTCCAGAGCTTTAATCTCTGGTCGCATATGACGGTGCTGCAGAACGTTATTGAAGGGCCGCACTACGTGCTGAAGCGCGACAGGAAAAGCTGCATCGCCCAGGCGGAGCAGCTGCTGGATCGCGTCGGCCTGCTTAACCGCAAAGATTTCTATCCGGCGCAGCTCTCCGGCGGCCAGCAGCAGCGCGTGGCGATCGCCCGCGCGCTGGCGATGGATCCCGAGGTGATGCTGTTCGACGAGCCGACCTCTGCGCTCGATCCCGAACTGGTGGGCGAAGTACTGAAGGTGATGCGCAGCCTGGCGGAAGAGGGACGCACCATGCTGGTGGTAACGCACGAAATGGGCTTTGCGCGCAACGTCTCTAACCGCGTGGTGTTTATGCATCAGGGCACCATTGACTGTCAGGGCGCCCCGGAGGCGATGTTCGGCCAGCAGGGATCGCAGCGCTTTAAACAGTTTATCTCCAGCCACCACGGCGCGGAGCAGCCATCATGACCGTTATCTGGGGCGATAAGCCGATAACGTGGCAGGAGCTGGTCGCGGTGGCGCGGCATAACGCGTCGTTGAGCTTAAGCGCCAGCGCCTGGCAGCGTATCGCCCAGGGGCGCGCCATTGTCGATAAGATCGTTGCCAGCGGGCAAATCGCCTACGGCGTCAATACCGGCCTCGGCGCGCTGTGCAATATCACGCTGGCGGACGAGCAGCTTAGCCAGCTGTCGCGCAATACCCTGCTTAGTCATGCCTGCGGGGTCGGTCCGCTGCTGACGCGCGAGCAGGCGCGCGCCATTCTGTGCGCGGCGATCGCTAACTTCAGCCACGGCAGGTCGGGCGTCTCGACGGGACTGGTGCAGCATATGCTGGCGCTGGTGAATCACCAGATCACGCCGCAGGTGCCGTCGCAGGGATCGGTGGGCTACCTGAGCCACATGGCCCACATCGGTCTGGCGCTGATCGGCGTCGGCGAGGTGGAGTATCAACACCAGCGCATGCCCGCCGCGCAGGCGCTGGCGCTGGCTGGCCTGGAACCCTGGCGTCCCGGCGCCAAAGAGGGGTTAAGCCTGGTAAACGGCACGCCCTGCATGACCGGGCTCGCCTGCCTGGCGCTGGACGAGGCCGCACGCCTGCTGGACTGGGCAGACGTCACCGGCGCAATGAGCTTCGAGGCGCTGCGCGGCCAGCTGGCGGCGTTCGACGCCGAGGTGCTGGCGCTGAAGGCGAGTCCCGGCATGCAGATCAGCGGCCAGCGGCTGCGTCAGCTGCTGAGCGACAGTCCGCTGCTGGCCGCCAGCGTCGGCATTCGCACTCAGGATGCCCTCAGCCTGCGCTCAATGCCGCAGGTGCACGGCGCCAGCCGGGATCAGTTTGCCCACGCCGCGCGTCAGATCGACACCGAACTCAACGCCTGCACCGACAACCCGCTGGTGCTTGGCACGCCGGAAGCGTGGCGCGTGGTGTCGCAGGCCAATCCGCACGGTGAGTCGGTGGCGATGGCGGCGGATCTGCTGGCGATCGCCATGGCGGAGACGGGCAGCATCGCCGAGCGGCGCCTCGACCGGCTGGTCAATCCGCTGGTGAGCGGCCTGCCGCCCTTTCTGGTGGCGCAGCCGGGGGTTAACTCCGGCATGATGATCGCGCAATATGTCGCGGCGTCGCTCTGCGCGGAGAATCGCCAGCTGGCGCAGCCGGCGGTGCTGGATAACTATGTCACCTCGGGGCTGCAGGAGGATCACCTCAGCCTGGGCACCGGCGCGGCGCTCAAGCTGCTGAAGCTGCTGGAAAACGTCTGGCATATTCTGGCTATCGAATATCTGCTGGCGGCGCAGGCGCTCGACTTTCACGGCGACGCGGCGCTCGCCTCGGGCACGCGGCGAGCCTTACAGAGCCTGCGCGCGGTGGTGGCAAACTGGCAGCAGGATCGCTGGCTGGCACCCGATATTGCCCAGGCGGTGAACCTGTTAAAAAACACTCCCGACGTTACCACGCTGTAACCCCCTGGCGGCGGGCTGTCGCCCTCTTCCGGGCCTGTTTCCGCGGCGGCGCGGTCCGCGCTGCCGCTGCGCTTGCTTGCCCGCGCTACGCCTCTCTTTCTTCCCCCTGCCCGCAGGGCCGTTTTTAACTGCTACCTTTTACTGATAACCCGTTGTTTTATCGGAGAGAGAATTTGCCATTGCCCCGCGCCAGGAAAACAGAGCGCCTTGTGCTGCTGTTTCTGCTTTTTATTAGCCTGTTTATCGTAACGGCGTGCAGCTGGGCGCTGTGGCAGTCCTGGCAGCACCGGTTACAGGATGTCTCGGTGCAGGCGCGCAACCAGGCGCTCTCGCTCTCCCGCCAGGCGCAGGATACCTTTCTTCAGGTCAGTATCGCGCTGGATGAAATCGCCCGCCAGGCTGACGCGGTCTATAGCCGCCCCGAGGCCTACAGCGGCAGGCACGGCATACTGGCGGGGCTTTCGCTGCCGCTGCCCCAGCTGGGCGGCCTCTACGTTTATGACAAAGAGGGCAACTGGCTCGCCACCTCGCGCGACATGGCGTTTAAGCAGATGAACAACGCCGACCGCGACTCGTTTATCTGGCACCGCGACCATGCCGATCCGGGCGTACATATCGGCCAGGTGATCCGCAGCCGCAGCGCCGAGGAGCTGGTGATCCCGGTCTCCCTGCGGCTAAACGATGCAGAGGGAAATTTTCGCGGCGTGGCGCTCGGCTCGGTAAAAGTCGCCTTTTTCCGTCAGTTTTACGGCTGGTATGAACAGAGCCCTGGCGATATGCTGGCGCTGATGAATACCGAGGGCATTCTGCTTTACGCCCGCCCTTTCCCCGATAGCGTGCTTAACCGCAGCCTCTCCTCCAGCCCGCTCTTTACCCGCCTGCTCAGCCAGTCGCGCATCGGCAGCTCCACCTGGGAGAGTCGCCTCGACGGCGAGGAGCGTCTTTTTGGCTACGCCCGGCTGGAACGCTATCCGCTGGTGACGGCGGTCGGCTATGAGACGCAGGCGATGCGCTACGCCTGGTGGAAGAGCAATATTACCGGCATCAGCATCAATATCTTCACCTGGCTGCTGGTGCTGCTGTTCGGCTTTCTGGTGCTGCGCCAGCTGCGCGCCAGCCAGCGCAGCCAGCAGGCGCTGATGCACACGCAGGATGAGCTGACGCGGCTGAACGGCACGCTCAGCGATCTGGCGATGCTGGATGGCCTGACCGGGCTGGGCAACCGGCGGCAGTTCGATTTTTATCTGGAGATGAGCCTGCGCGGCGCGGCCTCGCCCGTCTCGCTGATTATGTTCGATGTGGACTACTTCAAGCGCTACAACGATGAGTATGGTCATATTGCCGGCGACCGCTGCCTGCAGGAGGTGGCCGCCGTGCTGAAGCACCTGCCGCTGCGCAGCACTGACCGGGTCACCCGCTACGGCGGCGAAGAGTTCGCGATTATTCTGCCGGGCACCCACGCCCGCGACGCAGAGAAAGTGGCCCACCGGGCGCTGGAAGCGATTCGCCGCGCGGCGCTGCCGCATGAGGCGAGCGAGCTGCCGGAGAAAATCGTTACCCTGAGCGCCGGCATCAGCGCCTCGCCTCCCGGCGAGACGCCTGACGCGCTCAAGCTCGCCGCCGACCAGGCGCTCTATATGGCTAAAAAGGCGGGACGCAACTGCATCGCCGGTAGCGATGGCCTCTGCCTGCTATAGTCTCGTCCGCCGTGGCGGAACGGCGATGGCCAGCAGCCCGAGCAGAATCAGCAGCACGCCCGCCAGGCCGCTCCAGCGAAACGGCTCGCCGAAGGTGGGCAGCAGCACCGCCGCCAGCCACACCAGCACGTAGCTCAGGCTCAGCAGCGGATAGAGTCGGTTGAGCGGCAGATGGCGCAGCGCCAGCATCCAGCAGAGCATTGAGAACGCATAGGCCAGCAGCCCGACGGCGAGCGGCAGCAGCGTGCTGCTGTGCTGCACCCAGTCAACGCCTGTCAACGCCGAGACGGGTGGAAAATCGCGCATCGCCAGGCGCAGTGCCAGCTGCGCCAGCGTCACCAGTAGCACCGATCCGAGCGCCAGCACCCAGCCTTTCACAGATGACTCCCCATCAGCGCCACGCCCGCCACAATGGCCAGCGTGCCGAGCCACTGCCGCAGCGTATAGCTTTCCTGCCAGATCACCCGTGCGGCGATCGCCACCAGCACAAAATTAATGCTGAGCATGGGATAGGCGACGCTAACCGGCACCAGTCGCAGCACCCACAGCCAGAGCAGCATCGCCAGGCCCAGCAGCAGCAGGCTCAGGGCAATCCACCCTGTCAGGTGGATGTTGCCCCGACGGCGGCCGAGGTTGGCCGCCTGCTTCTGGCAGAGCTGCGCGATGCAGCTCAGCAGGCTAACCAGCGCAATCAGTAGCAGGCTCATGGCGTGGCGTCATAGCCGTAGTAGACCAGCCGCCCCTGCTGATAGCGATCGTCCGGCGTCGGCAGATGCGCATCCGGCGCGTTCTCGTCTGAATTGAGCATCATAACGACCGATACGCGCCCCTGGCGACGATGCGCCCGCAGCCAGTCAGCGAAGGCCGCGCCGTCGACGTAGCGCGCCTGCGCATCGGGGTAGCTCAGACCGTACTGCACCTCGCCTTTGGCGTCATAAAGGGTGATGTCGCTGCGCCGCAGCGACCAGGCGATCGCCGAGGCGACGCCGGGATTGTCAGCCAGCAGATAGCGACTGCCCGCCAGCCGCTCACGCACCGCGCTGACGAAATTCAGCGGCTGCTTCGCATCGCGCACCTTCTGCGGAATGGCAAACCCCACCAGCAGCGCCAGCGTCAGCGGACAGAGCGCCGCCCGCTGCCAGCGGCTGCCCCCCGGCCGCAGGCTCAGCCAGCCCGCAAGCCCCCAGCCGGCAAAGGCCGCCGCCGCCGCCGCTGCGCGCAGCGCTTCATCGCGCGCGTAAAGCGGATGGCGCGCCAGCCCCCAGGGCGCAAGGAACATCACCACCGCCGCGGTGGCAATCAGCCCGAACAGCAGGTTAATTGCGCCGTTGATGCGAAACACCCTGCCGAGCCGCACGCCGCCGCCGTGGGCGTAGTGCGCCATCAGCAGCGCCAGCGGCGCGAAGCACGGCAGGATATAGGTAGGCAGCTTGCCTTTGGCGATGCTGAAAAACAGCAGCGGCAGCAGCACCCAGCTCAGTAAGTAGGCCGCGCCGGCCTGCTCTGCGCGCTGCCGCCACGCCGTGGCCAGCGCGCCGGGCAGCAGCGCCAGCCAGGGCAGCGCGCCCGCCAGCAAGACCGGCAGGTAGTACCAGAACGGCGCTTTGTGCTGCGCGTCCGCTTCGGCGAAGCGCTGGATATGTTCGACCCAGAAGAAGTAGTGCCAGAAGTCCCCTTCCTGCCGGGCGATCGCCAGCGCCCAGGGCGCGCTAATAGCCAGCGCCGTGACGACGGACAGCGTCCCCCAGCGCAGCAGCTCGCCGAAGCGCCGCTGCCAGATAGCCCAGGGCGTAATTGCCAGCACCGGCACCGCCAGCGCCAGAAAGCCTTTAGTCATAAAGCCAAAGCCGCAGGCGACGCCGAGCAGCAGATAGCCGCCGAGCCGCTGCCGCCTGCTGCCCGCCTGCGCCGCCAGCCAGTAGCTGCACATCGCCGCCACCAGCCACAGCAGCAGAATGGGATCGAGCACCGCATAGGTGCCGATGCCATACACCAGCAGCGAGGTCAGAAAAATTACGCTGCCGGTCAGCGCGACGGTGCGGCTGGCGAACAGGCGCGCGCCAAGCCAGTAGAGCAGCAGCGCGCTGAGGGCGGTGCTGAAAATCGCCCCGGCGCGCACGCCGAACAGGGTATGGCCGAAGAGAAGCTGGCCGATATTATTGACCCAGTAGCCGGCGATCGGTTTTTCAAAGTAGCGCAGGCCGAAAAAATGCGGCACCACCCAGTTGCCGCCCGCCACCATTTCGCGGCTGATCTCGGCGTAGCGGGTTTCATCCGGCTGCCACAGGCTGCGGAATTCAATAGGTATCAGATAGTAGAGGACAAAAAGCGCCAGCAGCAGCGCCGTCTTTGTCCCCGCGCGCAGCGGTGTCCACATAGAGAAGCGTCCTGTTTTGAGTTAGCGCTGGCAGCCCAGCCACCCTTCGCGCCCGGCGATCTCGCCGCGTACCACCTTGCCCTGCGGCAGCGTCGCGGCGTCCTCAGGCAGCAGCTCGCTGAGGGGACAAAAATGAATGCCCAGCCGCGCCGCGCGCCTCAGCAGATCGCGGAAAGCAGCCAGTCCCACAATGCCCTCCACCTCGGCGTGAATGGTGTAAACCGGCGATCCGCTGACAGCCTGCATCTGTTCGAGGATGTAGTCGTTGAACTGCGCCGCGCTGACCTGCTGTCCGACCACTTCGTCCCAGGTCGGCAGGGTCACCGGAATTTGCACCGTCGCCGGGCTGCCGTCGGCCAGAAGCGGAACAAAAGGCCCGCTGCCGCGGCAGTCGCTGTTGTAGCGGAAGCCAAACGCCTCTTTGGCGGCGATAACGCGCGTATCAGCGCGCCAGCCCGCGACGGCGGAGCATGTGACACTGTCACCTAAAATCGCCTCCAGCGCCGCTTTGCCGCGCGCGATCTGCTCAGTCAGCTTCTGCTGTGGCCAGACGCCCGCCCAGGTTTGCCAGGCGAAGTGATCCCAGGCGTGCAGGCCGATTTCGTGATGCTCCGCCGCGGCGCGAATGGTGTCGGCCAGCCCGCGTCCAATATCCCGCCCCGGCCAGGCGGTGCCCGCCAGCAGGATCTCCCAGCCGTAGAGGGATGCCGCGCGCGAGCGCAGCATCTTCCACAGAAAGCGCGGCTTTATCAGCCGCCACAGGTGGCGTCCCATATTGTCCGGCCCGACGCTGAAAAAGAAGCTCGCCTGCAGCTGATGCAGGCTGAACTGCTCCAGCAGCGCCGGCACCCCCAGCTTTGTGCCGCGCCAGGTGTCGACATCAACGCGCAGTCCTACTCTCTTCATGGCTTCTCCTGAAGCTCGACGGTGCGCAGGAAGAAATCGAGCGTATTGTCGATGGTGGTGTCCATCGCCACCGTCGGCGTCCAGTCCAGCAGGCGGCGCGCGTTTTTGATCGCCGGTTTGCGATGCTCGACATCCTGATAGCCCTTGCCGTAGTAGCTGCTGCTTTCCACCTCGCGGAAACCGGCGAACGGCGGGAAGCGGTCGCGCAGCGGATGGCGCTCAAAGCTCGCCAGCAGGCGCTCCGCCAGCTCTTTGATGCTGGCCTCGTTGTCGGGATTGCCGATGTTGACGATCTGGCCGTCGCAGTTGCCGTTTTTGTTTTCAATAATGCGGAACAGCGCTTCAATGCCGTCGCGAATATCGGTAAAGCAGCGCTTCTGCGCGCCGCCGTCAATCAGCTTGATTGGCGAGCCTTCCACCAGGTTAAGGATCAGCTGGGTGATGGCGCGCGAGCTGCCGATACGGGCGGCGTTCAGGTTGTCGAGGCGCGGCCCCATCCAGTTAAAGGGCCGGAACAGGGTAAAGCGCAGCCCCTCTTTTTCGCCGTAGGCCCAGATAACGCGGTCGAGCAGCTGTTTCGACACCGAGTAGATCCAGCGCTGCTTGTTGATCGGGCCGACCACCAGGCTGGAGTGATCCTCGTCGAAGTGCTTGTCGGTGCACATGCCGTAGACTTCGGAGGTCGAGGGGAAGATGATGCGCTTTTTGTACTTCACGCAGTCGCGGATAATCTTCAGGTTCTCTTCAAAGTCGAGTTCGAACACGCGCAGCGGATTGCGGGTGTACTCGATCGGCGTGGCGATCGCTACCAGCGGCAGCACGACGTCGCACTTCTTGATGTGATATTCAATCCACTCGGAGTGAATGCTGATATCGCCTTCGACAAAGTGGAAACGCGGCTGGGCGAGAAAGCGGCTGATGGCGTCGGAGCCGATATCCAGCCCGTAGACCTCAAAGTTATCATCCTGCAGCAGCCGCTCGGTCAGGTGGTTGCCGATAAAGCCGTTAACGCCGAGGATCAGCACGCGGGTGCGGCGCTTTACCGCCGCGACCGGCTGCGAATAGAGCAGCGCGCCCGGCACCATGCCCAGGCTTTGCGCCAGCTGGCTGCCGTTCATATAGACGCCGTTATCGCTCTGGCCGGTCAGCACCTCCAGCGCCCCTTCGCCGCAGGCGATCAGAAAGGGATCGACCGACAGCACCGTACCGGGCTTCGCCTGCGGCGCGTCCGCGTGTACGCGCCCTTTCCATACCACGAACTTGAGCGTTCCGGCCCAGGCAAAGGCCCCTGGCCAGGGATCGGTAACGGCGCGCACCAGATTGTTCACCCGCTGCGCCGGCCATTCCCAGTTGATGCGCCCATCCTCAGGCGTGCGGCGGCCGACCATGGTTGCTTCGCTGTTGTTCTGCGGCCGCGCGGCGATCTCGCCGCGCTTCATCGCCGGCAGCGTGCCCTCCAGCAGTTCGGCTGCGCAGGCAACCAGCTTGCGGTGCAGCGTCAGGGCGTTATCCTGGGCATCGATCGCCACGCGCTGCTGCGCCACGATATCGCCCGCGTCGGCGCGCTTCACCATGCGGTGCAGCGTCACGCCGGTCTCTGTTTCGCCGTTGACCAGCACCCAGTTGAGCGGCGCGCGGCCACGGTATTTCGGCAGCAGCGAACCGTGCAGATTAAAAGCACCGATGCGGGCGCTGCGCAAAATGTTATCGCTCAGTAGCGCGCGGTAGTAGAAAGAGAAGATAATGTCCGGCTGCATCGCTTTGATGCGATCGACCCACAGCGGATGACTGGCATCCTCCGGCGCGTATACCGGAATGCCCTGCTCTGCCGCCAGACGCGCCACGGAAGGAAAGGCGTGGCTCTCCGGCGAGGTATCGGCATGGGTAAAGATGGCGCTGATTTCATAACCGGCGTTCAGCAGCGCGCTGATGCCCGTACAGCCCATTTCGGCGTAGGCGAAGACGATGGTTTTCATTGCTCAGATTCCTGTACAGAAGAGGCTTTTTGCTGGGGGTGGATGACACGCTGGATAAAGTAGCGAGGCCGCGCGCGCACGTCGTTGTAGATACGGCCGATATATTCGCCAAGCAGGCCCATGCCGATAAACTGCGCGCCGACAAAAATAAACAGGATGGCGAACAGCACAAAGACGCCGTCGCCCGCCCAGCTGGCACCGAGGAACAGGCGCAGCGCCATTAACACCAGCGAGAAGGCGAAACCGGCCAGCGCGATCAGGCTGCCGACGATGCTCAGCAGACGCAGCGGCGTGGTGGTCAGGCAGGTGACCAGGTCGTACATCAGGTTAATCAGCTTCATAACGCTGTATTTGGAGTCACCAAATTCCCGCTCGGCGTGGGCCACCGGCAGTTCGATAGTGCGGCGCGCAAAGGTGTTGGCGAGTATCGGAATAAAGGTGCTGCGCTCGTGGCAGTTAAGCATCGCATCAACGATATGGCGGCGATAGGCGCGCAGCATGCAGCCGTAGTCCCCCATCGCTTTTCCGGTAACGCGCTGGATCAGATGGTTGATGGTGCGCGAGGCGCGACGGCGGAACCAGCTGTCCTGGCGGTTCTGGCGCACGGTGCCCACCACGTCATAGCCCTGCTGCGCCGCGCGCACCAGGTTCGGGATCTCCTCCGGCGGGTTTTGCAGATCGGCGTCCAGCGTGACGATCAGATCGCCGGAGACATGGCTGAACCCGGCCATAATCGCCGAGTGCTGACCATAGTTGCGGTTCAGCAACACGCCGACCACATGGCTGCCGGGCATATCGGCGGCGTCGTCAATCATCTGGGCGGAACGGTCGGCGCTGCCGTCATCCACCAGCAGAATTTCATACTGCAGCCCCAGCGTGGCGCAGGCGGCGTCGGTACGGCGCACCAGCTCCGCCAGGCTCTCCTCTTCGTTATAGACCGGAATGACCACGGAAACTTTGCGAATCGCTTTTTCCTGCTGCATATCAGCCTCCTGCCAGCTGACGCAACGCGCTGATAACGCGGGTAACGTCGTCATCGCGCATATCCGGGAACAGCGGTAGCGAGCAGATGCGCTCGCTGTTCCACTCGGTGTTGGGCAGCGAGAGCTGCGGGTAGCGTTCGCGGTAATATTTATGGGTGTGCGCGGCGCGAAAATGGAGGCCGGTGCCGATATCCTGCGCCTTCAGCGCCTCCATAAGCCCGTCGCGGCTGATGCCGCATGCCGCCTCGTCGACGCGAATAATAAACAGATGCCAGGCGTGCTGATGGGGTCAGGCCGGCTGCGCCAGCGGCAGAAACGGCGTGTCGGCCAGCTCGCGCAGATAGCGCTGGGCGATGGCGGCGCGGCGCGCGTTAAAGGCGGAGAGTTTCTCCAGCTGCACCAGCGCAATGGCCGCGCTGATATCGGGCAGGTTGTACTTGAAGCCGGGCATCACCACTTCCGCCTGCGGCTTGCGGCCGTGAGTATGGCGATCGTAGGCGTCGACCCCCAGCCCGTGGAATTTCAGGCTGCGCATGCGATCCGCCAGCTGCGCGTCGTCGGTGACGATCAGGCCGCCTTCGGCGCAGGTCATATTTTTAATGGCGTGAAACGAGAAAATTGCGGTGCCCGCGCTGCCGATATGACGTCCCTGGTAATAGCAGCCCGCCGCGTGGGCGGCATCTTCAATCACCGGAATGGCGTAGCGTTCGCCGAGGGCGCGGATCGCATCGATATCCGCAGGCGCGCCGGCGTAGTGCACCGGAATAATGGCGCGGGTGCGCGGCGTGATGGCGGCTTCGATCTGTTCTGGCGTGACCATCAGCGTATCGCGGTCGATATCGATCATCACCGGCGTAGCACCCAGCAGCGTGATGATATTCAGGGTGGAAACCCACGTCAGCGACGGCGTAAGGATCTCATCGCCAGGCTGAATATCTAATGCCAGCAGCGCAACGTGCATTCCAGCGGTTGCCGAGCTGACGGCGATGGCGTGCTGATTGCCAGTCAGCTGGCAGAACGCCTGCTCCAGCGCCGCATTTTGCGGGCCAGTCGTGATCCACCCCGATTCAAACACCGCTTTGACCGCCGCCAGCTCATCTTCACCCAACGAAGGCCGCGAAAAAGAGAGAAATGACATAGTTAAATTCCATCCGTTCAAGATGTCTAAAATAAAAAATGCTCACGCGCCGCCTGAAGAAATAATTCTTACAAAGATGAAGCAATTGTTTCCTTTAGACGTAACTTTGATGAATCTCGCCAGCCTTTCTGCCTCAGAAAAGGATTGAGAAAATAATGCTGGCGAAACCTTAAGACAGCCTTAATCAGGCTGGCGCTTTTTTTTCATCTGGCGCGGGAGGGAATTCAGGAGCAGGCAAGAGGGTTAAGGCTATTAAACGCATCGCGTTTTGTTTTTATTATTTATGCAGCGATCGTGCAGCTGGAGCCTGTATCCAGCTTCAGTCAGATCGGCAAAATGATGCAGTAAGCTGAAGATCCCCGCCTATTTTTCTGTTATTAATCGCCTGATGATTAGCGTGCAAATAAATATAATACCCATAAAAAACAAGATGATAAATTAAAACCCCCACACTATGAATTTTATTTTTCTCGCCAGAAACAATCTACCCGCCTTCAGAAAACATTCTGCTAAACGTTTTGCCCGCTGGCTGACAGCAATAAACAAACGGCCGAAGAATAAGCGTAACCGAGGCGTTCCGTCTTATTCAGGCAAAAAAAAAATCAGCGTGAATATTATGCGGCAATTAGAGCCAGGTAACAGGTTGGGAGGGAAAATAAAGCAGACAGGCGGGTCATTTTTTTACTGCGATGCTGCAATTGTTTATCATCGGTTTAGGTTTAAAAAGGGTTCTTATCGCCAGCAGCCTGAGGCGTTAAATAGCGACGCCTCGCTGCTGGCCATGCTGACGTTATGGCTAGAACTCCGCCTCCTCGCCCGGCAGCGACTCAGAAAGCGGCTGACCTTCGACGCCCGCGTAGAAAATCACTAACTCCGTCGGCTCGTCGGTCGTGTAGCCGCGGTGCGCGCTGTCGATGGTTTCATTGAGGGCCTCTCCCGCGCCTGCGTGGTAGCGTTCACCGCTGTTTTTATCTTCGATGGTCAACCGGCCGGAAAGAATATAGGCGGTATTGGGCATGGGATGGGTATGCCAGGGAAGTTCGCTGTGGGCGGGTAATGACATGCGCATCACCGAAATTTGCGGTTTGCCGGCTGGATAGGCGTGATACGGCTGGCCGTTCCAGGCGCTTCCGCTCTGCAATACCTGCCTGTGCGTAACCTCTGCTGGGCGTGGCTCTGAGGTGGGCTTACTCTCCGTCATGGTCTCTCCTCTCCGTTAATCTCTTAACAGAGTGTAGCGGACCCGACGCGTCAGACATGCCAAAGGCCGCATTACGCGGCCTCTGAAACCGATATTACAGCGCTATTTGATCAGTTCCGCTGAAACGTAGGCGCCGTTATCAAAGCGAGCCCCGGTGATTTTGTAAGATGCGCCAGCCTGATGCGCCTGTGCGGCGATCTGCGCTTCCGCCGCGTCGAGCGTCGGGGCTGAAGCGGTCACGCTCTGAGCGAAACTGCCGAATGAGACGAGTGAGAGAGCAGCAACTACAACGAAAGTTTTGATGGTTTTCATGGCCATTTCCTTAAGTATGTTTTCAGTTGGTGAGGCGTCCTGCCTCGATGGAGAGATAATGCGCCTGCTCACCCTGCTTTAAAAGCTGAGATATTTGCTTTTAAACCACAAAATTATTGAACGACTTTTGCGCGTACCATTCAGCCTGTCTGACCGCGTGGTGATTGTCGATCTATCGGCGCAAATCCTGAGCGTCCGTCAGCCCCGAACGAAATTGCTGCCGCCCTTTCCTTGCCTGCAAGCGGGTTATCGACGGATAATCCCCTGATGACTTCGTCACGCTGACTCTGCTAAGGCGCAGCCCGACGCAATAACGCTGAAAATTTAGGCAACGCATTGGTATGAATGAAAAATGTAAAGCGCTGCACTTTACGCTGATTTCCCTTGAGGCGGTGGCGTATGGCCTACGATAACGTCTACGCCGAAAAACGGCTGCCCGGCGCATTTCGCCGCAGCTGGCACCATTTCTATCGCAACACCACCGCCATGATTGGGCTTTACGGCTTTGGCGTGCTGCTGTTTCTCTGCCTGTTCGGCGGACTGCTGGCGCCCTACGGCATCGATCAGCAGTTCCTCGGCTATCAGCTGCTGCCGCCCTCCTGGTCGCGCTACGGCGACGTTTCGTTTTTCCTTGGCACCGACGATCTGGGGCGCGACGTGCTGAGCCGCCTGCTGAGCGGCGTGGCACCGACCGTGGGTTCGGCGATTCTGGTGACGCTTCTGGTTACGCTGTGCGGACTGGCGCTCGGCGTGCTGGCGGGCATTACGCACGGCTTGCGCTCGGCCATTATGAATCACGTGCTGGATACCCTGTTGTCGATCCCCACGCTGCTGCTGGCGATTATCGTGGTGGCGTTTCTTGGCCCGCGCCTTGAGCACGCGCTGCTGGCGGTCTGGCTGGCGCTGTTGCCGCGTATGGTGCGCGCCACCTACAGCGCGGTGCATGACGAGCTGGAAAAAGAGTATGTGGTGGCGGCCCGTCTCGACGGTGCCAGCAACGTCGATATTCTGCGCCATGCAATTCTGCCCAACGTACTGCCGATGCTGATCAGCGAAGTGACGCGCTCGCTGTCGCTGGCGATTCTCGATATCGCCGCGCTCGGCTTTCTCGATCTCGGCGCGCAGCTGCCCTCGCCCGAATGGGGCGCGATGCTCGGCGATTCGCTGGAGCTGGTTTATGTCGCGCCCTGGACCGTGATGCTGCCGGGCGTCGCGCTGATGATCAGCGTATTAATCGTTAACCTGCTGGGCGACGGTATTCGCCGCGCTGTAGAGGCGGGAGTGGAATAATGCCGTTACTCGATATTCGTAATCTGACCATTGAATTTATGACCGCCGACGGTCCCGTAAAGGCGGTTGACCGCATCAACCTGACGCTGATGGAAGGCGAAGTTCGTGGGTTAGTGGGCGAGTCGGGATCGGGCAAGAGCCTGGTGGCGAAGGCGATCTGCGGCGTGACCAAAGATAACTGGCGCGTCACCGCCGATCGCATGGTGTTCGACGATATCGACCTGCTGCGCCTGTCGCCGCGCGAGCGTCGTCGCATCGTCGGCCATAACGTGTCGATGATTTTTCAGGAGCCGCAGTCCTGTCTCGATCCCTCTGAGCGCATCGGCCGCCAGCTGATGCAGGCGATTCCGCGCTGGACCTATAAAGGTGCGTGGATGGGACGCTTCTGGTTCTGGCGCAAAACGCGCGCCATTGAGCTGCTGCACCGCGTCGGCATTAAAGATCATAAAGATATTATGCGCAGCTTCCCCTATGAGCTGACCGAAGGCGAATGCCAGAAGGTGATGATCGCCATCGCGCTGGCCAACCAGCCGCGGCTGCTGATCGCCGACGAACCTACTAACGCCATGGAGCCAACGACCCAGGCGCAAATTTTTCGCCTGCTGAGCCGCCTTAACCAGAACAACAACACCACGATCCTGCTGATTAGCCACGACCTGCGCACCATGAGCCAGTGGGCGGATCGCATTAACGTGATGTACTGCGGGCAGACCGTTGAAACCGCCGGCAGCGACGCTCTGATCGCCACGCCGCATCATCCTTATACTCAGGCGCTGATCCGCGCGATGCCTGATTTCGGCCGCGCGCTGCCGCACAAGAGCCGTCTTAACACCCTCTCCGGCGCTATTCCGTCGCTGGAGAGCCTGCCGATAGGCTGTCGGCTCGGCCCGCGCTGCCCCTATGCGCAGCGCAAATGCGTGGAAACCCCGCGCCTGAGCGGCAGCAAGACGCACCTTTTTGCCTGCCATTTTCCGCTGAATATGGAGGAGCAGTAGATGGAGACGCTGCTTGAAGTGCGCAATCTGAGCAAAACCTTCCGCTATCGCACCGGACTTTTTCGCCGCCAGCACGTCGAGGCGGTGAAGTCGGTGAGCTTTATTCTGCGCGAGAAGCAGACGCTGGCGATTATCGGCGAAAACGGCTCCGGCAAATCGACGCTGGCAAAAATGCTGAGCGGCATGGTGGCACCCACCACCGGTGAAATCGTGATTAACGATCATCCGCTGGAGTTTGGCGACTACGGCTACCGCAGCCAGCGCATCCGCATGATTTTTCAGGATCCCTCAACGTCGCTTAATCCACGCCAGCGCGTCAGCCAGATCCTCGACCTGCCGCTGCGCCTGAACAGCGATCTGACGCCGGAAGCGCGCGAGAAGCGCATCATCGCCACGCTGCGCCAGGTGGGACTGCTGCGCGATCACGCCGGCTACTATCCCCATATGCTGGCGCCGGGACAGAAGCAGCGCCTCGGCCTGGCGCGCGCGCTGATCCTGCAGCCGAAGGTGATTATCGCCGACGAGGCCCTCGCCTCGCTCGATATGACAATGCGCTCTCAGCTGGTCAATCTGATGCTGGAGCTACAGGAGCAGCACGGCATCACCTATATTTATGTGACGCAGCATCTCGGCATGATGAAGCACATCAGCGATCAGGTGCTGGTGATGCATCAGGGAGAGGTCGTCGAGCGCGGCGGCACCGCCGACGTGCTGGCTTCGCCGCTGCACGATCTGACTAAGCGACTGATTACCAGCCACTTTGGCGAAGCGCTGACCGCAGAAGCCTGGCGGCGCGAGTCCTGATTCAGGTTGGTTTACCCCATTTACCTGAGACGTGCTAGAATCCGCACGTCGATTAACGTCGGTCGTCTTTTTTTTAACCAATGCGACCGCCAACAACAATGACCATAAGGATTACAGCTATGGGTTTTCTTTCCGGTAAGCGCATTCTGATTACTGGCGTTGCCAGTAAACTCTCTATTGCCTACGGAATTGCGCAGGCGATGCACAAGCAGGGCGCAGAACTGGCTTTCACCTACCAGAACGACAAACTGAAAGGTCGTGTGGAAGAGTTTGCTAAAGAACTGGGTTCAGACATTGTTCTGCCGTGCGATGTGGCTGAAGACGAGAGCATCAAATCGCTGTTTACTGAGCTGGCAAAAACCTGGCCAAAATTTGACGGTTTCGTTCACTCAATCGGCTTCGCCCCGGGCGACCAGCTGGATGGCGACTATGTGAACGCCGTTACCCGCGAAGGCTTCAAAATCGCGCACGACATCAGCGCCTACAGCTTTGTGGCGATGGCGAAAGAGTGCCGCGAGATGCTGAACCCGAATTCAGCCCTGCTGACGCTCTCCTACCTGGGCGCAGAGCGCGCGATCCCGAACTACAACGTTATGGGTCTGGCCAAAGCGTCGCTGGAAGCCAACGTGCGCTATATGGCGAACGCGATGGGTCCAGAAGGCGTGCGCGTCAATGCCGTATCCGCCGGTCCGATCCGTACTCTGGCGGCGTCAGGCATCAAGGATTTCCGCAAGATGCTGGCACACTGCGAAGCGGTTACCCCGATTCGCCGTACCGTCACCATCGAAGACGTCGGCAACTCGGCGGCGTTCCTCTGTTCTGACCTGGCCGGCGGCATCACCGGCGAGATCGTTCACGTAGATGGCGGCTTCAGCATCGCCGCGATGAACGAGCTGGAACTGAAATAAGTTTCAAGGGCGAGCCTGGCTCGCCCTTTTTTTTGCCTGTTTTTCCCGCCTTATAGCTACGCGCTATTAATTATCACCGATCGGTCTTTTGCCCTTCTCTGCCGTTAAGCGACGATAAGCCAGCCCCCGGGCGCGCGTCACGGTTTCGGATTCACGCCATGCGCGACGTGCCAGTTATTTGCAAAAGGAATAACCATGGAACAACGCCGCTACCCTGGCCACAACCACTGGTTTTACGAGAGCCAGACCAGCCCGCACGCCATTCAGGCCGAGCCGCTGGTTCCCGAAGCAGCCCTTATTAACGACCGTTTTCTGCTCGGCCTGCAGCAGGAGGCGAATGCGCTTCAGCCGCTGTTGCAGGCCAGCCAGCCGATGCTGCTGGCCTCCCGCGATCTCTGCCAGCTGCTGTTCCCCGATCGCCTGACGGCGACGCTGACCCATACACTTACCCTTTACGATCGCCTCAGCACCGCGCTGACCGTGGCGCAGGTCGCGGGAGTGCAGCGGCTGTGCAATCACTACTCGGCGCGGCTTAATCCGCTGCCCGGCCCCGACTCGTCGCGCGAAAGCAATAATCGCCTGACCCAGCTGACGCAATATGCGCGCCAGCTGGCGATGCAGCCCGAGCTGATTAACGCGGCGGCGCTCAGGGCGCTCGATGCCGTTGGCCTGACCGAGCCGGATATCGTGACGCTGAATCAGATCGTCGGCTTCGTCAGCTATCAGGCGCGCGTGGTGGCCGGTTTACAGGCGCTGCTGGCGCTGCCGGTTCGCTGGTTGCCGGGGGTGACGCCGCCGCCTGACGCCGACCGCGACGGGTTTGCGGAAAAGCACCTGTGGAAACCAGGCGTTAAGCCGCTGGAGCTGCGCTACGCCAGCGCCGAGCAGCTGGCTGCCGTGACCTTCTGCCAGCCGCGTCCCGATCTCGCTGATGCGGTCTGGCTGCTGGCGCACGACCCTGCCGCGCTCTATGGCTGGCAAACCCTGCGCCAGCGCATCGCCCCGACCGCCTTTACCCCGCTGGCGGAGGCGACCTGCGCGCGCGCGCTCGGCAGCCGCTGGGCGTTTCAGTTTTTCACGGATGAGGTTCGCGAGGTGCTGCTGGCGTCGGTAGATGACGCCGCCGACCAGCCGACGACCCAGGGCCGCATCGTTGCGCTGGCGGCGCAGCTGACCCGTTCGCCGGAGCGTTTCAGCGCCGCGCATCTGCAGCCGCTGGTTAACGAAGGCTGGCAGCCGGATGCGCTGTTCGCCCTGATCCAGGCGGTGGCGATCGGCAACTGGAACAGTCGACTGTTTTACGCCATGGGCGAAGCGGCGTAGCCCTCAAGGTGGCTGCGCGCCTCGTCGAAGAAGTGCTGTGACAGCGGCGAGGCGCGACCCGGTTCGGCAATGACCAGCGCCGCCTGGCGCGCCATAGTGGTGATGGCTATCGGCCGCTGCGCCATGCCCTGCAGCATTGACGGTAGCAGGTGGCCGACAGGCGACACCAGCACCCCCAGCCCCACCTGGGCGCTCTGCACCAGTTCAAGGATCGCTGCGCTCTCCACCATCACCTGCGGCGTCAGCCCCGCCTCGCGGAAGGCCATATCCAGATAGCGGCGAAAATAGCGGGTCGGCTCGGAGAGGCAGAGCGGCAAGGCGGCCAGCGCGGCGAGCGACAGCGGCTCGTCGCCCAGCAGTTCAGGGAACTGCGCCGGATCGAATATCGCTTCGACGCCGCGCTCAGGCAGAAACGCCGTCTGAAAGTGCAGTTCGCGCAGCGTCGCCAGCTCGAAAAAGCCGATGCCGACGTCGACCGTATGGCTGTTGAGCGCCTCCAGCAGCTGATCGGCGCTCAGCGCGGCGATGCGGTAGTTAAGCTGCGGGTAGCGGCTCTGCACTTTTTTCAGCAGATCGGGCAGCGCCACGCTGCACTGCGGCATGACGCCGATGCGCAGCGTGCCGTTAACGCCGTGCTTTAACGACTCCACTTCCAGCTTCAGGCCCTGATAGACCGATACGATCTCCCGCGCCCACGCCAGCACCCGATCCCCTTCCGGCGTAAAGCCGACAAAGTTATTGCTGCGGTTGATTAGCGACAGGCCGAGTTCACGCTCGAGGTTTTTCAGACGCATAGAGAGCGTCGGCTGGCTGACGAAGCTGGCTTCAGCCGCGCGGCCGAAATGGCGCTCTCGCTCGAGGTTGCAGAGGTAGATGAGTTGCTTTATGTCTATTTTGATTACCTGTTAATAACGTAAAAACGATTTCTGTGTGCAATTAAAATGATGTACTCGCGGATGTACTCAATAAAAATGGCTGTTATTTAGGATTAATCTTCAGGTAGCGCTGGCGGCTTGTCAACGTGAAGCCCAAAATGAGAATCGAAGTTGCTGCACTCAGATCGTCGGCCGGAACTTATTATTATCATCGACCATCGTGGCAGTAACTTTACCCTGCACGATGATTCCTTTCAGCCCTTCCCCGGGGATGGTTGCGTCGTAGTGCGTTATCAGCCCGGAAGCGAACAGCTTGCCCACCATTGGATAACCGTCGTACTGGAACGCCACCTCGTGGCCTGGCTTCATCTTTACGCAGTGGTCAACGATGACAAACCCGTCAGGCTTCTGGATGCGGAACGCGTTTGAAGATGGAGGCTTGAAGGTCTCTTCTGCCTGTGGCTCACCTTATCCGGCTATTTAATCTTCTTAAGAATGTTCTCCATGGCCGTTTCATCGAAGTCGGTGACGGTAGTGAGAGTATCCAGACCGCTTAGCGTTGTGCGCCAGATCTTCGACCACTCGCCAACCCTCTTTAGGCCACCGCCCTTCTTCAAGATGTCGAGTACGTCCATTTCGTCAATCTCCACCAGGTGACGCAGCACGTACCTCTACCCTTTCGTTGCGCTCTGATTTAAGGTTAATAATGCGTTGCGCAATGTCAGGTGTTGACAGACTTTCGGTTCCGGTACGGCTTGCAGCCTTTTCGCTGTACCCCGCCCGAATGACCGCTTGCGTGGCGTTCGAATCGATGAAGTACTCGCGACAAAACATTTCTTGTTTGTTGGTGAGTGCCATTTAAATTCCTGGGATGGATAAAATATGAGAGTTTTTTACACACTTGATAGAAGTGGGAAGTTGGTAGATGGTTTGCAGATTAACGATGGCTCATTTAAATCTACCAGCCATAGCAATAATTACAATTCTCCTAACGCGACGATTTGGAATCAACAGAATGATCCAGGCCCACTGCTTGAGTGGGCATTAGAAGCTCATCGCAAAGCGCTATTCGCGAATGCTGTTAGTCGTTTTAAGGCTTTGTTGAATAAATCGAACTTTTGCTGAGTTGAAGGATCAGATCACGCATCCTCCCGACAACACAGACCGTTCCGTGGCAAAGCAAAAATTCAAAATCACCAACTGGCCCACCTAC